>DATNKA010000350.1:0-4768 GCA_035603655.1 Candidatus Acidiferrales bacterium
CCGAAATGGCGGAATCGAGTTTATTACCGTTCGGCATGAGGAATATGGAGTATTCGCAGCGGTTGCGGAGGCTTATTTCACCGGTAACCCAGTGGTGGTGTGCGGAACTGCGGGGCCTGGAGTTGTCCATTTGTTCAACGGATTGATGGACGCACGGAAAGAGGGAGCTCCCATTATCGCCATCGCGGGGGATGTGGAGTCGAGCATTATCGACACATCTGCGCTCGAGGAACTGAACCCGTACAAGGTTTTCGAGGCGGCTTCGCTCTATACCGCACGGCTGGTTAATCCGGAGCAGGCCCGCGCGGTCATCAGCACTGCCATCCTCACGGCTGTTCTGGAAAAGGGTCCTACTGTTCTTAGCATACCTGGCGATGTCGCGTCCGCCGGTGCTCCGGACCAGCCTGCCGACTTCACCATTGCAGCCCCCGCTATCGTGAGACCTTCCGATACAGACTTCGAAAAATTGGTGAGGATGATCGATGAAGCGAAAACGGTGGCGATCTTTGGCGGGGATGGTTGCAGAGAGGGTCGCGACGAAGTGGTTGAACTGGCCCGCAAGCTGAAGGCCCCCGTGGGCTATGCCTTCCGCGGGAAGCAATGGCTGGAGCATGAGAATCCTAACGCCGTGGGCATGACCGGGCTGATAGGTTACGGGGGAGCGTACAACGCAATCCATGAAGCCGACCTCTTGCTCATGCTGGGCACGGATTTTCCCTTCTCAGAATTTCTTCCCGGAGCCAGTGTGAAAAAGGTTCAGATCGACAAGAACCCGAAGCACATCGGCCGCCGTACCGCGCTCGATCTCGGTCTTGTCGGTGATATCAAGTCGACGGTCAGTCGATTGCTTCCAGCCGTGCGCGAAAAGACCGATGGAAAATTTCTAGCGAGGCAGATCGCGCACACCGAAGCCTTCCACAAACTGCTGCAGCACTATGTCGAGAAGGGGCCGGCGATAAAACCGATACGCCCTGAATTCCTCGCCGCAACGCTCAGCGAGCTCGCTTCGGATGACGCAATGTTTTTTGCGGACACGGGTACGGCCTGTATCTGGCTAGCGAGACATATCTACGGTGGGAAAAACCGCAGGCTCTTTGGCTCATTCTCGTGGGCGTCGATGGCCAATGCTGCACCGAACGCGTTCGGATGTGCTCTGGCATATCCCGGCAGACAGTCGATCGCGTTATCCGGCGATGGAGGCTTCACCATGCTGGGAATGGGCGACCTGCTAACGCAGATAGAACGACGAACTCCCGTGGTTCATCTCATTCTCAACAACGAGAAGTTCGACTTCGTCCATATCGAACAACAGGAGGCCGGCTTCATCCCCTTTGGTGTGGACTTCAAGAATCCAAATTTCGCGAAGGTGGCTGAGGCGATGGGCGCGAAAGGGATTCGTATCGAGCAACCCGAGGACGTTCGAGAAGGTCTGGCGGAAGCTCTCGCGTACAAGGATGGCCCTGTCGTTGTCGACGCAGTGGTAGATCCCTTCGCGCTTGCCATGCCGTCCCATTCACCTTTCCACACCGTCAAGGGGTTCACCCTCAGTTTCGCCAAGCAGGTGCTGAGCGGCAGGCTGGATACGGTGATCAAGGAGATGGAGCGAAACGTGGGAATCGTCTGAGCCATGCGGCCGGGTAGAGTCTTCCTCAGGAATCCGACGAGAAGCTGAATATGCACCGACTCGGATTCCTGTCCTGAGGCATCGGAATCAGACACGTCTAGGGAGGGGTGGAGGTGTTGTGCCGCCCTCCCAGGCGTTTGCCTCTCGCAACCATCGGAACGCAACCGGGCAGTTTTCGATCGCCCTCGGCGCGTGGAAGGAAATTTCGGGTATGACTAAACCCATTCTGGTGGTAACCAGCCGTTACACGAGGGAAGTTGAAGACCGTATCGACCGCGATTACAACGCTCGGCGAAACCCGAACCCGTTTCCTTTCAGCAGGCAGAATCTGCTTTCCGCAGCTGAGGGAGCCGACGCCCTGTTCATCACGCCGGCAGACCGGTTGGACTCTGGGTTTTTCCAGAATATCTCGCCCACCGTAAAAATCATCGCCACGTACTCGGTGGGTTTTGAGCATATCGATCTGGAAGCCGCCGCTCGCAGGAAAATTCCAGTCGCCTATACCCCTGGTGTTAACAGTGAAGCAACGGCCGACATCGCTATGCTGCTTTTACTGGGTGCTTCGCGTCGCGCTTACGAGGCTCAGGAACTGGTTCGAACGGGAGCGTGGAGACCCTTGAGCCCCGACATGCTCTTGGGATGGCAAGTCGGTGGCAAACTCCTCGGCATTTTGGGAATGGGGCGCGTGGGACAGGCCGTGGCGCGTCGAGCGCGAGGATTCGGAATGAAGATTCACTATTCGAACGCTTCGGAGTTATCTACGGAAATCGCAGGCGATGCCGTCTACCACGAGGATCCGTCGGATCTGCTTCGCGCAAGCCAGTTCTTGAGCCTGCACGCCCCGGAGACTCCTAAGACCCGCCATTTCTTGAACTCCAAAGCCATAAGCCTTCTGCCCCCGGGGGCTATCGTGGTGAACACGGCTCGCGGAGGATTGGTGGTCGACGAAGACCTCATCGCTGCTCTCAAGATCGGGCGGGTCGCCGCTGCCGGACTCGACGTATTTGAAGGCGAGCCGAAACTTCACCCGGAATATGTTTCGCTTAAAAATACATTTCTATTGCCACATATCGGCAGCGCCACGATCGAAACCCGTACAGCCATGGGTATGCTGGCCCTGGACAATGTGGATGCGGTGCTGAACGGTAGGCCTGCGCCGACCCTCGTCCGGCCCTAGTCGCAGTCGGGAATGGTCTAGGACGAAAGCAATGAGCGAACCCAGGAAGGTAGTCATCATCGGCGGGGGATTTGGCGGGCTTTCGGCCGCCAAGCACTTGAACTCAAATCTCGTGGACGTGACGCTGATCGATCGGCGAAACTATCACCTTTTCCAACCACTGCTCTACCAAGTCGCGACGGGCTCTCTTTCGCCCGGAGAGATCGCCTCCCCGCTTCGTAGCGTGCTGAGCCACCAGAAAAATACTCGTGTCTGGCTGGGAACCGTCGTGGATGTGGATCCTGACTTCAAACGCGTCGTTCTCGCCGGCGGGACCATCGTTCCTTACGATTCATTGATCGTCGCCGCGGGATCGGAGACATCCCACTTCGGCCACAACGATTGGCAACAGTGGGCACCCGGTCTGAAGAGCATTGAAGAAGCCACGACGATCCGACATAAGATTCTGTACGCGTTCGAAGTGGCCGAGCGCATCCCGGATCTTGAGCAGCGCCGCGCCTGGCTCACATTCGTCATTGTGGGGGGAGGGCCGACCGGCGTGGAACTTTGCGGCGCCGTCGCCGAGATCGCGCGCCCAACCCTGAAGAACGACTTCCGCTCTATCAACCCGGAAGAAGCGCAGATCATATTGATGGATGGCGCACCTCGAGTTTTGATGCCGTTTCCAGAATCCCTGTCTGAAAAGGCACACCGTTCGCCTGCCAACCTGGGCATCCCGATGCGCTGCGGCGCAATGGTGAAACACATCAGCAAAGAGGGTTTAACGGTTGAGTCAGAGAAGGGAGCCGATTCGATCGCAGCGAAGACGGTGATCTGGGCTGGCGGCATCACCGCGTCGCCACTCGGGAGAATCCTGGATAGCCGCACGAACGCCGAGACCGACAAGGGAGGAAGAGTCAAGGTAAAACCTGACCTGACGATTCCGAACTATCCGGAAATCCACGTAATAGGCGATCTGGCTTCAGCGACGGGCGAGAAAGGAAAACCTCTGCCTGGACTGGCCCAGGTGGCGATGCAAGGGGGACAATATGCGGCGACTGCAATACTGCGAAAGGTGAAAGGCCAGCGGGAGCTTCCCCCCTTTCATTACTTCGACAAGGGGCCCTTGGCCGTGATTGGCCGTGCAGCCGCTGTGGCCGACGTTTTCGGTGCCCATCTTTCGGGCCTTACTGCCTGGCTGGTATGGGTCTTCATCCACCTTATGTATTTGGTAAATTTTCAAAGCCGGGTTTTAGTCTTTATTCAATGGGCAATCCAGGATCTGACATTCAGCCGTGGAGCCCGATTAATCACCGGCACTGCTCCCACCGACTTCAATTTCACCAAAGAACTGTCGGAAGTACGCGCTGCGCGGGAGATCAAACCGGTGAATGTGCCGCGTTGACCTTAGGACTCTGATCCGACTCGAGGCCGGTCGCTAGAGGCCGCTTTGAAGGTCAGCGACTGCAGATCTGTCCGTGAGTGCCGTTTGTGCGCACGCAGCTTTCGCGGTTTCCATGTCGCGTCTTCCGATACAATCTATGCGACATAGCCGCAGGGGCAGAACGCAGAAGCTTGTGACATAGTGTTTTCACCGTACTTTTGATAGGGGACGGGGGAATGAGTACGCAAGACGTACCGACCGTATTCGTCGTCGATGATGATGCTGACGTGCGTGAGTCTCTTGAGGAACTACTGGAGTCGGTCGGCCTGCACTCTCAGTCTTTTGGAACTGCACAAGAGTTCTTAGCGGTTGGGCACGGTGACGGTCCCAGTTGCCTGATTCTGGATGTGAGGCTTCCCGGTATCAGCGGCCTGGATCTTCAGCACGAACTGAAAAGAGGGAGAATAAGTATTCCCATTATTTTTCTCACGGCTCATGCTGACGTTCCGATGTCGGTCAAGGCCATGAAGTCCGGAGCGGTTGAGTTTCTGACTAAGCCATTCAGGCATCAGGATCTCCTCGATGCGGTCCAGCGATCGCTTAC
>DATNKA010000351.1:0-8556 GCA_035603655.1 Candidatus Acidiferrales bacterium
CCTGCGGCTTGCCGTCCGCGCTCAAGGCACACCCGGCTTCGATGGCGATGTCTTCGAACGTTCCATTCTTCTTGTTGTGATAGAGAGCGCTGGCAGTCGAGTCATTGGCCACGTAAATGTCAGGCCAACCGTCATTATCAAAATCGGCAGTGAGCACGCCCAATCCATAAGTCCCGTTCGCGCGAAAGATTCCAGCGGCCTCGGAAACGTCGGTAAACGTGCCGTCGCCATTGTTGTGGTAAAGAATATTTTTCCCGCCCTGCAGACCAGGCGGACCGCATGCTACCAGCACACCTTTATAAAGGCACGGCCCCGATTCAGGCACGGGCGCTGTGGCCAGGTCCATGTCGATGTAATTGGCAACGAAAAGGTCGAGGCGGCCATCGCGATCGTAATCGACAAAAGAACAGCCGGTGTTCCAACGCGTGCTCTTGCCCGCCACGCCCGCCTTCTGGCTTACGTCAGTGAACGTCCCGTCACCATTGTTGTGATACAAAACATTCTTGCCGTAGTAAGTTACGAACAGATCATCCCACCCGTCGTTGTCGTAGTCGCCGATGCAAACGCCTTGGCCCCAGCCCGAGTGCCCTACTCCGGCCTTGGCGGTAACGTCGGTGAAGGTGCCATCGCGATTGTTACGGAAAAGATGCGAAGTGGGTTCGCTGCCCGGGGAAAAGCCTTCGAGCCGCGAACCATTCACCAGGAAAATATCGAGCCAGCCGTCGTTGTCATAATCATAAAAAGCAACACCACAGCCGGTGGTTTCCAGTAGATACTTATTTTTGTGTTCACCGCCGAAAATCGTCTTCACGTTGAGCCCAGATTCGCGAGCCACATTCAGAAAAGTCACGCCCACATCACTGCTTTCGGAAGCAGCTGTTTTGGAATCCGTCTTTTCCTCCACCCCGGAAATGATCCGCAACCAGCGGGCACTCGCCAGGCCAAGAACGTTTTCCAGGGGAACAACGATGCTCGATCGACTGAGAGATTTCAGGAATACGCGACGTGAAGAAGACAAGAGGTTGGCACCTGCCCGACCCGGATCGTGCTAGAATTCGCCCCTAATTCTTATATTCAGTGAACTCAGACTTTGCAAGCTCCGAAGGACGGCATCTCCTGACCCAATCGCATTCTTCGTGGCTCAATCCGTGCCAGGCCCTGCAGCACGCACTTTGCGGCAATGCAAAGACGCCTGCATTTCTGTCGTTAGCATTAATGTTCCTACTGGTTCCGTTTGCCGCTGCTCAAGCGCCGGAGATCGAACTGTCGCGATCGGTTCGCGCCTGGGAGTTTCTTCCCGTCGTCGGCACCCGCGCCGGCTTGTTCGGCGACGAATCCGGCAGGCTCGAGGCTTGGGTTTATCCGCTGAAACTTTTTCGCGATTTTCATCTGACCTTTCATGTGTCAAACCGCGCTCTCCCAGCCGAAAATCTCGCCCGAACGCTCACCGTCACTCCAACCTCGGCGACGCTGGTTTATGTCGGCGATTCGTTTCGCGTTCGCGAGACGCTGTTCGTTCCGGTGCACGAACCGGGTGCTGTCATTCTCTTGGACGTTGAAACGAATCAGCCTCTGGAAATAGAGGCTGGCTTTGTCGGTGACTTTGCACTCGAATGGCCCGCGGCCATCGGCGGCACGTTTGAAGACTGGGACGCACCTCATCGCGCCATCGTTTTTGGGGAAGAGACCAAAAAGTTTGCAGCGCTGGTAGGCTCTCCGACGGCTGACGATACACATCTTGCCTACGACACTAACTACTCATCGTCGCATGAAACCTCATTTCGCCTGGGCATTACGCAACGCGGAAAAGAAAGAAAGATGCTCGTAATCGCGGCTTCTGTGGCAGGCCGCGACGAGGCTGAGAAAACCTACGAGCGCCTGACAGCTTCGTATGCTGATCTGATGCGGGATTCTGCAGACTACTACCGGAACTATTTGTCGCATACCGTGAGCGTTGAACTACCCGACGCCGCCTTGCAGCAGGCCTACGATTGGGCACGCATCAGCATGATTCAAGGGCTCGTGACTAACCCTTATCTGGGCACGGGACTGGTTGCCGGATATCGAACCTCGGGTGTGAGTCAGCGTCCGGGATTTGCCTGGTTCTTCGGCCGCGACTCGCTGTGGACCTCATTCGCCCTTAACGCGGCGGGAGACTACCGCACCACCCGAACCGCTATTGAGTTCATCGGCAAGTATCAGCGCGACGACGGCAAGATTCCGCACGAGATTGCGCAAGGCGCGAGTTTCGTTTCATGGTTCAAAGATTTTCCCTATCCCTATGCTTCTGCCGACGCGACGCCACTGTTCATCATTGCGATCAACGATTATGTTACGCAGAGCGGTGATGTGGCATTTGCCCGCGAAACCTGGGACCGGGTCTGGAAGGCTTATCAGTTTCTACGGTCCACTTACGATGAGGCGGGGTTCCCACGGAACTACGGCATTGGACATGGCTGGGTGGAAGGAGGCCCGCTGCTTCCGGTGTCGACGGAGTACTACCAAAGCGCACTCGGAACTGAGGCGCTACGGGCGCTTTCTCATTTGGCGGGGGTACTCGGCAGAGCTGACATCGGGAAAAATATGGCCACGGAGTTCCAGCGCAGGCAGTCGGCGCTCGATCAGGCGTTTTGGTCTCCCGAAAAAAAGATGTATGCATTCGGGTTGGACAGAAACAATCGACGTGTGGACGAACCCAGTGTGCTTGCCGCCGTACCCATGTGGTTCGAATTGCCCGACCCCACTCATGCTGAAGAAATGATCACTCGACTCGCGGACGCCGATCAGGAAACGGACTGGGGCATGCGGATCATCTCTTCCCATTCGAAACTCTACGATCCGTCGGGCTACCATTACGGATCGGTGTGGCCGCTCTTCACGGGATGGGCTTCGGTGGGCGAATACCTGTATCATCGCCCCTTGTCCGCATATTCGAATCTGCGCGCAAACGCTTTGCTGACGCTCGATGGATCTCTCGGTCACGACACCGAGGTTTTGTCTGGGGATTATTACCAGTCGTTCTCCACCAGTTCGCCGCATCAGATTTGGTCCGCTGCCATGGTTGTAAGTCCAATGTTGCGGGGACTATTTGGCCTGCACACCGATGCGCCGAATCACCAGATTACGCTGGCTCCCCATGTTCCCGCAGACTGGACGTCGTTTGCCATTCGCCACGTTGAGCTGGGAACGGTCGACGTCGATTTTAAATTTCATAAGATTCCCGATAACATTGTTCTCGATATAACGCGCACCGGAGAAGGAGATTGCTGGGTCGCGTTCTCGCCCGCATTCAGTCTGCGCGCGCAAATTGCTTCGGTCGAGATGAACGGCCAGCCCCTACCATTCCAGCTTCAGCCGAATGGCGAGGACCAGCATCTGTCGTTGCGATTTCCGGTGAAAGCTAGTTCGAACCAGGTGGTTATCCACACCAAGCAGGATTTTGGACTGTCGCTGAACAATGACCTGCCTAAGCTCGGGGGAACAAGCCACTCCTTGCGAGTAATCTCGGAGTCGTGGAACGCAGCGCGGGACCTGTTAAGAGTTGAGACCTCGGGAGCGCCTGAAAGCACGTACGAACTAGGGGTCTGGAATCTCTCGCAGATCGGTTCGGTAGAAAACGGAACGCTCACTCAACCGGGTAGGATTCGTATCGAAATGCCAGGCAATAATAACAATAATAGTAGTAATAATAAGGACCAAGACGAATATGTGCACCGAGCCCTGCTCATCCATTTCGCCCCGCCTTAGAATCTACGAAATAATCGAGGTAAGGACTTAAGCTGGTCGCGGCTTGAAATCCAACGCGCACGATTGAGTTGGATGACTACGATTTCGAATGGAGACCATACTCATGAAGCACCCCGTGCCATCGATAGCAATCTTGTTGGTTTTGTTCTGTATTTCATGGCGGTCAGCTTCCTCGCAGACATCCTCCCACTCTGGGGATGCGGAAGGCCATCAATGGTGGCAGCACGCTGTCTTCTATGAGATTTATCCTCGCAGCTTCGCTGATAGTAATAATGATGGCATCGGCGATCTGAAAGGAATCACGTCCAAGCTGGATTACTTGAAGGATCTGGGCGTCGATGCGATCTGGATTTCCCCCTGCTTCCCCTCCCCGCAGGTCGACTTCGGCTACGACGTTTCCGATTACGAAAACATAGATCCGATGTATGGAACTCTGGCTGACTTCGATATGCTCACCAGTGAGGCCAAGAAACGAGGCATTCATGTAATTCTCGACTTCGTGGTCAACCACACCTCGGATCAGCACCAGTGGTTTTTGGATTCGAAATCATCGCGCACCTCTGCGCATCGTGATTGGTATATCTGGCGGGACGGCAAGGGGCCGGGACAGCCTCCCAACAATTGGGCCTCGACCTTTGGAGGGTCGGCATGGAAATTCGACCCCACAACAGATCAGTACTACTATCATTACTTCTATGCCGAGCAACCCGATCTGAATTGGCGTAATCCCGCCGTTAAAGATGCAATGTTCGATGTGACGCGCTGGTGGTACAAGCGTGGTGTGGCCGGATTCAGGCTGGATGCGGTCGATACTCTGTTTGAAGATCCGACTCTGCGAGATAATCCCATCCAAAAATCCGGAAAGAACGCCTTCGGAGATCCGTTCGAAGAAAAAAAATACAACACCAAGTTGCCCGAGGTGCACGATGTCTTGCGGGGATTGCGTCAGGTTGCCGACGAACACAATGCTGTACTCATCGGGGAAACCTGGACGGCGGATGTTGCCGAACTCAACCAGTATTACGGACCAGGTAATAACGAATTGCAGTTGCCCATGGATTTTCTTTTCACCATGGTCAACAAGTTATCGCCCGCGGAGTTCCGTAAGCAAATAGCTGCCGTAGACGCCGCATCGGGATGGCCGACTTTCGTGATCAGTAACCACGACATCGTGCGTTCCTACGATAGGTATGGCGATGGCAAGCACAACGACCAGATCGCGAAGCTGATGGCGGCGCTTTATCTCACGCTGCGCGGTACGCCGATCATGTATTACGGAGAAGAGATCGGAATGAAAACGACTCCGCCCACCCGCCAGGAAGATGTAAAAGATCCGATCGGCCGCACGGGTTGGCCCAAAGAAAAAGGTCGCGACGGCGAACGCACTCCCATGCAGTGGAATAGCAGCGAGAATGCGGGCTTTACCAAAGGAACGCCGTGGCTTCCTGTTCCTCCGACATACAAGACACACAACGTGGCGGACGAATCGAAAAATTCCGATTCAGTGCTGGAGTTCTACAAGAAGGTGCTTAAGTTGCGCCACACCAATCAGGCCCTGCTCGAGGGAAATTACAAAGCGATCAACGAAGATAATGCGAACGTACTTTCGTATTTGCGAACGCATAAGGACCAGACGGTCGTGGTGGTCTTGAATATGTCGGACTCGCCGCAGAAGCTGAATCTCGATCTGAAGCGTAACGGCTTCGCATCGGCGAATAGTCTCCTGTCCACTGCCAAGTCAACCGCCAAGGGCGAGGAAGTTCAACTCGAGCCTTACGGAATTTTCATCGGTCAGCTTATCAAATAGCAACCATCCGCTAGTCACGACCAACCAGCAGATCTTGCGGCGCATAGCCACTTGCGCAGCACAAACTCGGTCCTGTTCACGCGACTACTTTCCGTGCCCGACGTACCAGGGTGCGCTGACCGTGAAGATACGTTCGTTGCCCCGCGCGAGCAGGACCCACTCCAGCATGCGGCCACGCTGATTATGGAGGAAGTACTCGTACCATTTGTCCTCCACTAATTCCGGTATGACCACCACAATGCTGCGGTCCGGGTGTCGCTTCGAAAGATCCAGGACAAACTGAACGAAGGGAATAATCACAAAGCGGTAGGGCGAAGGCAAAACGTGCAGCTGGGGCGGTTCCTTGCCCGCCGCCTGGAACGGCTTCGCCACGTACTGTTCCCAATCGTATTCAAGCAACTCCGAATGTTCGTTGGGCTCCACGTGCACGGCGATCACTTCCGGAGAAAGCCGGGCGGCAAATTGGATTCCCTGGCAGGTAATAGTGCTCCAGCGGTCGATGGCAATGACGGCAATCGGGTGCTCGTTCAGACTGGCCACATTGACGGGATCCTTACAACTGGTAAGCACTTTCACGAGATGATAATGGCGGCGGACAAGGACGAAGCACACAATCGTCAAGGGAATAAAGAGCAACGTAATCCAGGCGCCTTCCACGAACTTCGCGACCAGCACCACGCCAGTCGTAATGCCAGTGACGGTGGCGCCCAATCCGTTCACGAACGCACTTTTCATCCAGTGCGGGCCGCGATTTTTCCGCCAATGCACAACCATGCCTGCTTGCGAGAGAGTGAAAGCTAAGAACGCGCCCACCGCGTAGAGTGGGATAAGCCGGTCCGTAATCCCTCCGAAAAGAAGCAGCACGCCACCGCACAGCAAGGCAAGCACAACGATGCCGTAGGTATATACGAGACGCCGGCCCCGGTATCCGAAGACGTGCGGCAGGTAATTGTTTTGCGCGATGGCGCGGCAGAGCCGCGGAAAATCGGCGAAGGCCGTGTTGGCGGACAAAGACAGCACAACCAGGATTGAGCCGATGGTCAGATCGTAAAAAAATCCCTTGCCAAAAACCGCGGCGGTCAGCAGAGAGAGAACGCTCTGGTAGCCGGGTTGGCCCGGGTCGGTTGCGGCAATTCCGTACGTCTTAACCAGATAAGAAATTCCCGCCAGCAATAACGCCAGAAGAAAAATAATTACGGTTAGCGTCCGCTGCGCATTTTTTACCGTGGGCTCGCGAAAGGCCTTAACCCCGTTGCTGACAGCTTCCACGCCAGTGAGCGCCGTGCAGCCACTGGCAAAAACCTTCAGCAGCAGCCAGTAACTGACCGCTTCCGTCATGGCCGGGGGCGGAGGAGGAGCGACGACCGGGGTCGGATGTCCGCCACTGAGAAGCACTCGGAGCACGCCCGCGCCGATGGTGATGAGAAGGGTGCCAACAAACAGGTAGGTAGGAACCGCGAAAACAGTCCCCGCCTCTCGAACCCCACGAAGATTAAGGATGGTTATAACAAGCAGAATGCCTAGGCAAAGAGAAACGGTATGCGGCAGCAATGACGGAACAGCCGAGATCAGAGCCCCCACTCCGGCCGAGATGCCCACTGCCGCCGTGAGGATATAGTCAGCCAGCAGCGCCGCCGCCGCGAGCAGTCCGGCAGGCGCTCCCAGATTGAAGCGAGCCACCGTGTAAGAGCCGCCGCCAGAAGGGTAAGCCGCGATCGTCTGGCGATAGGAAAAGTACACGATGACAAGTAACGTGATGATCGCCGCGCTGATGGGAACTATATAACGAACGCCGAGAAGGCCAAGCGGAAGCAGAAGGCTGAGCGCCGCTTCGGGTCCGTACGCGGCCGAACTCAGGCCGTCGAGACCAAAGATCGGGACACCCTGCGCCGGACCGATCTGCTCCGCCCGTTCGTCACTGGTCTTGATGGGCTTGCCGACAACGAGATCAAGAATATTCATGCGGGTCTCATCGATTCACTCCAAAACCGAGCTAGTTTAGCAAGGACTAGGACAAAATGGCTTGCAGCGTAGGGATTGAATATCTCTCCGGTCAGGCGATCACCCTATTTTGAAACTAACGGTATTCGATAACAATCTACTGGTTCGATCGAGGGTTTGAATATGAACCGCAAAACAATTTCTCCGCAGCCTGAGCAGCAACGTTGGAAGCAGCTTTTCGAGGGCTCCTTGAATCGGCTGAACGGCCGCGATGTCCCGCTTTCCCAACAGCCAATCTTCCGGCCCAAGCCGGATGGCGCGAATACTCCCGTCGGTGAACCTTCTAAGGCTGCCATAGAAGCGGCCGCGAGTTCACTTGCAGCGCTGTGGCAGATCTCAACCCCGAAGCGCCACAGTCTATAAGACAAAAGACCCTGCGACAAACGAATTTCCCCACACGACGGTTGGCAGCGAGATAAATGACCGGGGAGTCGTGACTCGATTAGGCACTGATTGCTGCCCGCGCCCGTTGGCACAACCGCGCGCGGGCGCCAGTAGGCGGTTGTCGCGCATGCCCGGTGGCCAACCGGCGGGATGGTAGGATCTACTCGGCGGCCTTGGCGGCCAATGTTCCCGCTGCCGCAATGCTCTGCAGAAGGTCCAGCGGCACACCGTGCCGCTCCCGCAGATACTCCGGGCTGTTATAAGAAACCCAGCCTTTCCCCTGGCTATCTTCCCAAACCAGAATCTTCAGCGGAAGGTCGATGGCAAGGCTAGGAGCGGCCAGCATGACGGGAGTGCCAGCCTTGGGACTCCCGAAGATCAGCAGCTTGGTGGGCGGCATTTTCATCCCCACCTTTTCCGCCTCTCCGCTGTGGTCGATCAGAGCAAATAGTGTTACTCCCTTCGCTGACAGAATCCCTTTCAGTCGTTCAACCGTCTGGTCTACCGTGTGATTGCTCGGGGTATCGATGATCCCCTTCTCTTTGCTGAGCGTCATCGTTTCTCTCCCTACAGGACAGCGACAAAATCAAATATATCGCCCTTTCCAGTTGGCGATT
>DATNKA010000352.1:0-9004 GCA_035603655.1 Candidatus Acidiferrales bacterium
CGAAAGTACGATAACTTCTCTTCTTCGTAGGTAACGCCGGCAGCAACCGATGCCGCGATTCGTTCAGTGAAGTCCAGTGCGGCGCGATCTGCAACCACTGCATCTCTGATGGGCGCCGGCATAGGCGTTGCAAGAAAGCGATGCATCAATAGTAACGTGACATGCAGAATGCGCGTGATACCAAGTTCCTGGGATTGAGACTGAATCCAATCCCAATTCAAATTCTGCCGCTTTATGATCTGCGCAATGTCGCACAGCCAGATCAGCCGTCCCCAAACATGTTTCGCAGCATGCACGGAAAGGATCAGCAGCAAGTCTTCAGGAGATGGCGTTTTCACATAGCGGCCAGCAACTGAGACGGTCACCGCGCGCTCAAACAGTCCGTTCATATCGAAGTCGACAGCGTAGAAGCGCGGCTGAAGCGCCCACTGTAACTCCAGCAGATTTATCCCCGCGGCACTGTCGAAAGTGCATTCGTAGCCCGAATCGATGTAGTCGCGCTCCGCATCCTCGGGAATGAGCACGCGTGGAGTGTAGCCCAATGCGCGAACCGCGCTCTTGATGCGCGGTACATCTTGCTGGCGGACGAATAGGTCCATGTCGCCGGATTGCCGCCGCGCCATGTCGCCGTAGTACACCTCCGACAGGACGACGCCTTTGTAAGGGACGACATCGATGCCGAGACCTCCGAGACAATCGAGAATGCGGATCAGTTCGCGGGCGAGAAAAAGGGACTTGTGAATGTTTCTCTCATAGCTCTGGCGCAGCGATGCCAGCACAGTGGGCGGAACGATGTCGTGGAGAGGCGCGAGGTTTTGATGGAGCAGCGAGATTATGCCGTGTTGATCCGCGAGGCGAAGGGTCGCAATCCAATCCGATGATTGAGGCAGGAGTGGTCGAATGTGATTAAGATCAAGGTCCCGCAGATCGGGAGAGCTTGCGGCCAGTAAGAGACTCCATTCGGGAACAACTTCGACACTGGGCGCGGACTGGTTCACGGACTTGAAGCAATCTTAGCAGGCAACGCAGACGACGTTGACCGCAGGGGACAGTGCTTGTCGCCTGACGCGAACCGGCCGCGGGTTACTTCCGTCACATGAATGCCCTTATTCTTTAGGGCGCATCAAGCCCCCGTTCTGTCACACTAGTATGTTGGCGGTTCGTAGTCCGCAATATGGAGATACTTACACCCAAGACAGTGCGGCGCAGCACGCGATTACGTGTGCAGATTTCCCTGCTAGTCACCAGCATGGATCGCAGGCATTCGTTCTCGGCGCAGTGCGTTGCGGTGATAGTAAGTCCGCAAGGCTGCGGAATCCGCGCGTCGCAGGCCTTGCCAATTGAAACTCCGGTACTCCTAAGTGAACTGCCAGGCGGAGGAAGCGCATCGGGTCGGGTAGCGAATTGTCTGCCCCTGGGCAAGGACGCGAAAAGCTTTTTGATCGGAGTGTCGTTGTACAACCAGGGCAATGTATGGGGGATCGCTGATCCACCGGAGGATTGGAACTGCCTCCCCGATTCGGGCGCTGCACCCAACGGCGCCGAAGACAAGGCGAAAAAAGGCAATAATGCTTGGCCCTACAATCGGTTCTCCGGTCACGGCGAGGCTCATCCGCGGCGAAAGTAATTGTGTCGTTCGCTTTAGCGGTGCCAACAGACAATGGTGGTGGTCGCCTCCCGTTCTTTCGTAACCTCCGGAAGTAACCGATGTGGTGCCATAATTCAGACACGATGTCGCAGACCCCAGAGCCCGGTGCAATTGAAATCGCCTCGGCGAGTGCGCCGAGCGAGGCGAAGCGCCCTTTTCGGGTTAAACTGCGAGGCTCCGTACTGGCATTGATTCGTTTGCCTAACCGGCGTCAGATTCGAGGCAAACTGCATCAGCTTTCCACCACCGGTGGGCTGGTGAACGTCGAACAGCCTCTTGACGAAAAACTGCGGGTGGAGTTGATCTTCCACCTCGGGGAAACGACAATCCGGGAGAAGGCTGAGATGATGTTTCCTATGTGGGCCACACAGGGATGGCTGCAGCCCTTTCGCTTCATCGACCTGCCCGAGGAACGGAAAAATATCCTTCAAGCGAATCTGCTTGCCTTCATTCAGCAAACGCAGGAGTGACGCAAAGCTCCCCGAGTCACCCAAATTTACAACATACTGCGGGCGAACCAGGTAGACGAGAGCAGTACGATTTCGAACCTACTGCCCTCATCAGCCGCAAGCCCTTCAGAAATGGAACCCAAGTTCTGCCGTCAGCGTGCGCGGCGTCACGTAGTGCGTTCCGCTGAACGTCGAGAGGAAGTTATAAAGCGCGTACTTATTGGTGATGTTGATGGCGGTCACCTGCAGACTCACTTTGTACTTATCGCCCCGGAACAAATTATCGTGTCCGATCGCAATGTCGAAAAGATTTCGAGCTGCGATCCGCGGCGGATTCTTGTCGTCGTTCTCCGTGTTCGGTTTAGGCACGTTTAACAGCGTAGACCCGTACTGTGACAGGGGACATGGATTCGGAAGCGCCACTGTTGGTGTTGCACGTTGTGATCCGCAGAAGAGCCCAGCTTCGAATTCCTCATCTGCGGTCAGCGGAGTCCCGAACGAGTCGGTCATCGCAACCGCCGGAGCGCCAGTGGAATCTACAGTCGTTTGGGCGCAGTTACCGCCGTAGCAAGGCGTTTGCCCGGCTACCAGACCGCTGTCGTAACGCCAGTTAAACCCGATCCAGGGCCCGACCTTCCACGGCTGGTACTGCAAATGCGACGTTAGGTTGAATTTCTCGTCGTGATCGATACGGAACGGAGTTGAGGTCGTTGATCCCACCGCCACGGCTGGCACAGCGCCAGCTCCGCCGATTTGAGGCGTGAAAAATCGCGCTGCGACGCTGGAGAAAACCGCCAGCGCCGAAAATCCGCGGTAGTTCGGCACGCTCACGCGGCCAGCGTATCCTGGAATTTTCGACCTGTCCCACTCGATGGGAAAGGTAATCGGAGTGTTTCCCAGAATACTGAAGTCGTAGGCGTTGTGCGTGTACTTCCAAATGTACTCGCCGGAAAACACCACATACCGGCCAAAAGCCTGCTGGATTCCAGCGTGGAACTCATTGCGCCAGCCGGGAGAAAACGGGGTTAAACCGGAGACGGTACAGCCCAGAAGCGGATTCAAAACATCGTTGGCGCATCCGATGCTGGACAGAACAAGGTTTTCATTGAACGGAGTCTCCAGCACTCGCGCATACGACACGCGAAGAACTGTGTTGGTCCTTTTGACATTGTAGGCGACGCCGACACGGGGTTCGGCTTCTTTGTGCGTGGTCAGGCCGTTATAGAAGTCGCCGCGCAATCCCAGATTCAAAGACCAATTTCCTTTAACGATGTTATCGCGCGCGTACAAAGCAAGCTCCTTTACGTCGGTGTGGCCATTGAAAGTGAACAAATGGCCGCCTCTCGTGAGATCAAAAGCGGGCAGCACGGCGCACGGATCGGGAGCAGGATTTCCGTTCGGGCAACCGAAAGTCACTGGAAGCAGCGTGGGATCGACGATGCCGAGCGTGTCCTGTTCATCAAGGAATGTCTGTTGATAGACCGCCCCGACCTTTAGGTTATGAATCCCCTTGACGTAGGAAAGGTCTGACCGCACGCCTGCGTTGGTGAGCTTTCGATCCTGTCCCACGGTCTCCCTTTGCAGATTCGTAGGCCCAAGATCGGCGAAAGGGTTGTCGCTGGGATAGTAGTTGAATTGGTCGCGGCGAACAAAGGCGCCCAGGGTGAACACGGCGTTTGAACTCAACAGCCGCGTCCATGAGGGCGCGATGTTAAAGGTTCGTATCTGCGAGCGCTGGTCCGTGGGTCCGACCACGTTGCCATTGGGATCACGGCCGCCGTTCGCCACCACGACGCCATTCCAAGGAGTCGCAAACTGGGAGTCGAATGTATTCGGGGTCTGGAACCAAGAGCGCGTATAACCGAAGTTCAAGTGAATTGAGTCTGTGGAGGTGATCTGATAATCCACGCGGTCGAAGAGATTCTCTTCGTTGCCCTTATCGTGCATTACCGCAAACTCTGGCGGGTCTAAGAAACGCCCGCTGTTCAATCCGCTCGCCGAGATGAAATTCCCCCAATTCTTGCCGCCATAGCCAAGGTCAAGCGTAGCATTGGAAGTCCCAAATGATCCGTAGGAAGTTGTGAAACTTCCATGCGGTGTCGTCTCTCCCTGCCCGGAGCGGGTCGTGACATTGATCACGATGCTGGTCTTGTCGCCGTATTCGGCGGGTGGTGCTCCGGAGATAACTTCCATCGACTGGATCGATTCCAGTGGAATTTGGTTTGAGAACACCTTGCTTTGCTGATCGGTAATCGGTTGCCCGTCAACCGAAAACGAATTTTCCGCGTGATCACCCAAGCCATGGAACAGTCCGTTCGAGTCGGCCGAGATACCCGGCGTGGCGAGCGTGACCAGGGAACTGACCGATGAAGATTGGCTCTCCAACGGCAGCTTGTCGAATAAGTTCCGGTCTACATCGGTGTGGAAGGTGGAGTCATTTTCGATCAAGTCCCCGCCTTCCGCCTCGACCGATACCTGAGTGGTTGATCCCGAAACCTTGAGACTGATAGCAACGCTGACGGGAACGGATGAGCGAGGCTCTACGTCCTGTGCGAAGGATGAGAAGCCCGTCGCAGTCACGGTCAGATGGTAGGGGTTGAAAGGAACATTGGTGAAGGCAAATTTTCCGGTTGCGTCCGTGGTAGTAGAGCGATCAAAACCGCTCACGGGATTACGGATGTCAACGTTGGCGTTAGAGACTACCGCTCCTGTAGGATCGACCACGCTGCCGTTGATGGAACCAGAATTTCCAACCGACTGCGCGGAAGCGGAGAGACCCAGTACTAAACAGAAAGACACTATCAAAGCCGCGTGAAGCAGCTCCTTGCATGAAGCCTGCATGATTCCTCCATGGAATTGGTCGAAAAGATCAAGAGAACGGTTCACTGGGAAACGAACCGGGCCTGTACTCGGCAATAAGTCTGATCTTTAGACCGCAGGAGGCGGACGGACGTATAAAGCAAAAGCTACCCGACATTGCTTGGCGGAAGTGGGCTTCGGCCGGTGCCGGACTACGCGACGGAATATCGGCTTGGGGGTCGGGGAAGCGTTGGTCGGAGATGCAGAGTGCGCAGCAACGCAAACCTGACAGGTGGCAGACTCATCCTGACTCGAATGACGATGCACGGCAAAGGCGAATGCCGACCACAAGGTCAGCATCAAAGAAAGCCATGCTACGCGTTTCGAGATTGACTGCATGTTACCCGGAGTCCCTCAATCGAATTTACAACGAAAGATAACGTCGGTGCAATCGCGGTAAAACTATTGATGCCGAGAACGGAAGAAAAGAAACGCGCTTTCATCAAACTATTTCCCAAGTTCCCTAACTCTCTCTGAGCTGGGACATAAGGCGAATTCGGGGTGACCCATATATGGAATGCTGTTGTGTCAGGTTAGTAACAAAGTTGGGCCCGTCGCTCAGCGGTTAGAGCAGTGGACTCATAATCGAGGGTGGTCGCTGTCAATTTTTCCGATGTTGTTGAGAAATCGGACGGTTGCCTTCAACACACGCTGCTTGAATTGTGCGGTTTTACTTGGATTTTATTGGTTGAGTGGTACAGTTCACCCCACGCCTGTAGCGAGTGGTGGGCTCCCCCAGCCACCCCAGTGCCACCCACCCATCGAAATCCTCTCAGCGGTTTTTGGAACAGCCCTGCGTACCTTTCTACCTTTCCCAACACCACTCGACCCGTCATGCAATCTCCGAAATAGGCGGGTCTTTGTTGTAGGCGAATAAAAAACGAAAATGATGGACTCGAGCTGACAAAGAGGAACCACTAAGGCAGGCAGTTAGGGATTTGCTAGATTAGGCGAACAAAAGACGAACGCGACGGGAGTTAGACGCTAATGTGAGCGGAGCAGCGCTGTGCGTAGTCTAGGAATCTCCGCCCTTCAGGGCAGGGAGGTTCAATGAGGGAACCTAATTGGTACCGAAAACTCTCCGGGTCGGTTGTCGCTTGCAAACCAAAGCTCCCCACTACCAATCGCGCATTTGTCGTCTGGAAATCTAAAGTGCAATTCGTAGTCTTCTTTGTCGTTCCCGCTCAGGCTAATTCGGTCTGATCTGTCCGTGGTGTTGGATTTCAGGTGGAAGGATATGCTTTGAACAGGCCATTCCTCGCCTGCCATGAGGAGCCGGAGCGGGGTGATTTTCATGGACACCTGAGCGCGATTCACGACGGTCACGAGACCCCATAAGTACATGAATGGCCCCTGCGACGAATGCTGACTTCCGGTGATCAGTATCGGACCGGGAGTCCCATCGAAGTTGAAAAACAGCGGGGCTGCCTGTTCCTTCAGTCGCTGCTCGGCTTCCCTGGCGTCGCCTTTGCGTTTTTGTTCAGCATTGTCCGCCGCACGTGCCGCTCGCTCTTTGTTGCGCCACTTAAGTTGAAGCAGATTGAAGAAAATGCTGATAAGAAGTGCTAGACAAAGAGTGAGTAACCCCATAGCGGTCATGTCGCTATCCCAACGCCTTATGCGTTGTAGTCTCGATTGCGTCTGCTCCGGGCAACATTGGCTTGAGGAATCGCGTCTCTGTACTTGTAGCAGGCTCCGTGCTCTCTACGCAGCTTTCTTGTTCCCCGCTCGTATCTTCGCCCAGCGTGCCCGCTGTGCCGCCCCGATCTTTCTCCGGGCTAAAGCCGACATCGTATGATTCTTTTTATGGATTGAGCCTGCCACTACTGCTGGCTGCGATTCCTTCCGAGCATTCGCCCATCTCGCCTTCTGAGCCCGCGCCATTTTCCGCCTCGAAGCCGCGGATATAGTTCGCTTCGCTTGGCTTGCCTGGTGAGATCCGGAACCATGTAGCGACTCGATCACTGAAATCGCTTGGCCTAACTTCTCTACGTGCAACTGCGCTACTCGCTGCTCCGCACGAAGCGGCTGAAGCCATTTTCTAGATTTGCCATAGTCCCCTCAAGATTTAGAGCGTAATTGCATAACTAAGTATAACTAACCCACGGTACCAAGAGCCGACATCAGCTAACATGGGAAGGCGATCAAGGCAACGCAGCGTACTGGTATGGCCGGCCGGGGAAGCCTGTTTGCCTAGAGCCACGGGATGCGGAATGGCTCGGAATCGTGAGAGAATTTGTTGAGATAGATCAACCTTCACCTTTCGTGACTGCGAGTTCGGATCAGACTGGGAGTAGTTAGGGTTCCATCCGCTAGACTCAGGAACATGGCACCTGTGCGCATCCTTACTTGGAATTGCGGGATGGCTCTTGCTCGGAAAGCGCCGAATTTATTGGCGCTCAATCCGGACATCGCAGTCGTTCAGGAGTGCTCCAAGAAGTCGGTGGACGCTCTCCACGGCCACGGTCTCTCCGGCCTGTGGTTCGGCGCCAATCCAAACAAGGGGTTGGCAGTCTTTTGCAGCGGGCAGTTCGAGGTCAGAGCAGTGGACAAGCTCTTCGGCAAATGGGTGGTTCCCGTTCGGGTTCATGGCGCAGTAGTGGATTTTAACTTGCTTGCGATCTGGGCTTGCCCGGTCGGGACAAGGCGTGCCGACAATTACATCGGGGAGGTTCACCGCTGCCTCGTGAAACATCGCGGTTGGTTCAGCAACGCACCCGCTGTCGCGGCTGGAGACTTCAACAGCAATGTGCAATGGGACGCGAACCGCCCCGGACGGAACCACAGCGAGGTAGTGCGTCTATTCGAAGGGCACGGTCTAATCAGCGCGTATCACGCACATCATGGGGAGAAGCAAGGAACCGAAACGCGCCCGACCTATTACTTTTACCGTCATAGGGACAAGCCCTTTCACATCGACTACGTATTTGTGCCGACAAGTTGGCGGCTGAGTTCAGTCGAAGTCGGGTCGTTCCGAGAGTGGGGACACCTCAGCGACCATGTTCCGGTGGTGGCGGATGTGAGCATCGGCGGTGGCAATGGCAGCAGCAGGGGGTAGAGTCGCCGCCACGATCAGCGCCTTGGCTGATGCGCTGCGGAACCGATCCGAGCGGAAAGGCGAAGCGCAAGCCGAGCGATTCCAAAGAAAACCGTTGGCGTAACTTCCACATCGATCAGATCAGAAAACGAGATTACAAGATTGACAATGCCGAGCGCACGGCACTCCGCTGAGTCACGTTGCTATTCTTCTAAGATGCACATGGAACTGGAGCAACGGTTGGTCGAGCATGGCGACGGATGGTGCGACATACTGTCACGTCTCTGCGAGGACTTGGGACCCGCGAATGACGCGATCCGCCAGAGCATCGAAGCCGCCGAACAGGAGTCCTTCCATACCAGGGAGGTTGCAAGCGGCCGGGAACCCTGCGGGAAGGCGATTGGATTAAGTCCCGGTGCAATGAGCACGCGAGAGCACACTGAGCCTGCCTATGAGCACCAAGGCCGCTCGGCGTTTGAGCCAGAGTGATCTCGACTTTGGATGGCATACAAATGAGAAGTTGAGGAAACGCATGGATGCTTTACCGCCGTTCCATGACTCGGCAGTTGTTCGGCAGGGGCTTGAGTACCGATCGTAGGCCGTGGTGCTCGCGGGAATGAATCTGCATCGCTCGTGCGGCTTGAGTACGCTGACTGCCAACGCCCTTATCGAACCCATCAATGCGCTCAACGTGGGAGCAGTCGCGACAGACTAGAACGATGCCATGCGGGTCTTTGCTGATTGTATACATGCGTCGAGACTACTCCTTCCGTTTCCACAAGATGTGCAATATCGAACAGATGGGACTGGCAAATGGTTCCCGACAATGCATCGCGGCTGTGGCGCTCGGCGCGGACGACGAATCGATGACGGTGACTTCCACGTCCCCATTTAGGAATTCAGGCTGCATCAAGCTGACGGTGAGGACTTGGAACGGGTACGTGTCCAGTCACATCCACGGCGGTCACGATGTCGGCGATGCATCCGTTGAAAAGTACTTCGCAGCGCGTG
>DATNKA010000353.1:0-2493 GCA_035603655.1 Candidatus Acidiferrales bacterium
TTACCAACGTCCTGGGCGTTTTGCCGGGTGGTGATCAGCAACGCGTCGGGAGTATCGACCACCACCAGATCGCTCACGCCGACGGCTGCGACAAACTTGCCGGGTGAATGCACGTAATTGCCGCTAGCATTGAGCAGGAACACGCCTGCGCCCCGGATGATGTTGTCCTGCGGCGGACCACTCTTTGCCGTGTGATGTTCGTGCAGCGCGGCCCAGGAGCCGAGGTCATTCCAGCCGAAATCCGCAGGCAAGCAAAAGATTTTTCCTTCCCTCTCTCCCTTAGCCGAACGCGGTTCGAGAACGGCATAATCAACGCTGATGCTTTCACACTTCGGATATAGTCGGCGCAAAATCGGAGCAAATTTGCGAGTGCCGAAAGCCGCGGCGATCTCCTCCAGCAGGGGAGCGGTTTTGGGGAGATGCTCGCGCAAAGCGTTGGCCAGAGTGCGGGCGCTCCACAGGAACATTCCGCTGTTCCAGAAATAATTCCCTGCAGCCAGAAAGCCAGCAGCTTTCTCGGCGTCGGGCTTCTCGGTGAAGCGGCGCACGCGCAAAGCATCGCCGCGGGCAAGGCCTCCGGCTTCAATGTAACCGTATCCGGTTTCAGCGCGATTTGGCC
Source organism: Candidatus Acidiferrales bacterium (assembly GCA_035603655.1). GTDB lineage: Bacteria > Acidobacteriota > Terriglobia > Terriglobales > Acidobacteriaceae > Sulfotelmatobacter. The sequence goes on from DATNKA010000353.1 coordinate 620, forward strand.
GGATGCCGAGCACAACAATATTTTCACCCGCGGCCGCGATTTCTGCGCCGCGCTCGATGGTTGTCCGATAGTTTTTTTCGTCGGCGATAACATGGTCGGAAGGAAACATTCCAATCACCGCATCCGGATCCTGCCGCAGCAACAGAAAGGCGGCGAGTCCGATGGCGGGGGCGGTGTTGCGTCCCACGGGCTCGGCAATGGCTTGCGTCTTCGGCAACTTTGGAATCTGCTTCAGGATCGCGGGGCGAAGGTCGTCGTTGGTAATGATCCAGAAACGTTGAGCAGAAGCCAGCGGCAGAAGCCGGGCCACAGTCTGCTGGATCATGGTTTGCTTGCCATCCAGCGCGAGCAACTGCTTGGCGCGTTTCTTCCGGCTTAAGGGCCAGAAACGCGTACCGCGGCCTCCGGCAAGAATGACAGGATAGAAATTTGATTTCTTGGCCACGCTTTTAGAATCTCATTGGCTACATTCGGGCTTCGGGTTCTGGCAGCGCTGCTCCGGGCACGCGCGCTCTCAGAAACTCCAGAGTCCACTGCGGACGTACCGTGAATTTCCCCACTGAACCTGGGATCACTACCGCATCGCCCCTGGTCATAGTCACCGGTTCCGATCCCCCCGCTTCCACTATGCCACAGCCTTCCGCCGCTACCAGAATCTGCGCGGAGGTTTTTCCAACGTCGTCACAAGTGGTAAGTTCCTGTGGGTCCTTCGTCTCGAACATATCAACGACGAAATAGGGAGCAGCCACCAATGAAGCTTGCCGGTTGCGGCCGCCACTAATTGGCGTCGGTGCCGGGCGAATCACTTTTCCAGAAGAGACTTGCAACCTTACCGCGGCCAGTCCGTCTTTCAGATGCAAGTCGCGCGGGCGCCCGTAATCGTACAAACGATAGGTGGTATCGGATTGCTGTTGTGTCTCGATAATCACCGAACCGGGTCCTAATGTGTGCACGGTTCCGCCGGAAACATAAATCATGTCCCCGGTGTATACGTTGAGCCAGTTCAACAAATCCTCGGCGTGCTTTTCATGGATAGCCTGTTCCAGTTGAGCGACGGTCACGCCGGGTTTCAATCCTAGGGCAATTTGCGATCCAGGCTTGGCGTGCGCCACGTACCAGCACTCCGTCTTGCCCCATGGCTGATTCACGCGCCGAGCCTGCTCATCATCGGGATGGACCTGGACGGAGAGTTTCTCGTGGGGAAAAAGAAACTTCAGTAATAACGGAAAGCGCCGCGCGTCGCGGGCAGCATCGCCCACAAGCTCCCGCTGATACTTCGCGGAGAGTTGCGCCAGCGTCTGGCCGGTAAACGGACCGTTGGCAACTTTGCACTCGTCGCCCGTGAGCCAGGCCTCGCCGATTTTTTCCTCGAATTGGCGATTGGGATAAATCGGAGACAGATCATGAGTTCCCCAGGGGCGCGGATCGAATCGGGGAAGCATCAGTAACGGATATAGATCGCTCATGAAAGTCTATTCGACGAAAAAGGCCGTTCGAAAAGCACGGCCTGGACGAACGATCGGGTCTTTGACTACAGCGCAGCGAAAAACCTCCGCATGCGCTCCAGTCCGCGATCCAACTCGGCCTTCGAGGTCGCATAGGAAACCCTGATGTGCTCAGAGGTGCCGAAACCTTCTCCCGGAACAGTCGCCACGTGCGCTTCCCGCAGGAGCCTTCCCGCCACGTCAGACGCCGAATTCACATTGCCGCGTCCGAAAAACGCCGAAATGTTGGGATAGGCATAGAACGCGCCTTCTGGCAGCGTGCAAGTGATTCCCGGAATCGAGCGCAAACCTTTCACGACGTGATCGCGCAGTTGGATATATTCGCGGCGCATTTGTTCGACGCACTCCTGCGGACCGTTCAGCGCCGCT
>DATNKA010000354.1:0-4209 GCA_035603655.1 Candidatus Acidiferrales bacterium
TGATCGATCCCAGCCGTACCTACACCAACGTGATTCCACCACCCGTGTACGTTGAAGAGGTAATTGCCGACAGAAAGAACTATCCACCTGGCGTTGGCCTTCGTCTACCCGCCTTGACGCGCAATATTGAGATCGACTACACCGCGTTGAGCTTTGTCGTGCCGCAGAAAGTGCGTTTTCGTTACAAACTGGAAGGGCGCGATACGACTTGGCAGGAACCGGGAACGCGACGTCAGGCTTTCTACAGTGATCTTCGTCCGAGGAAATACCGCTTTCGTGTGATCGCCTGCAATAACGACGGCCTCTGGAACGAACAAGGCGCAACATTGGACTTTAGTGTCGCGCCTGCGTGGTACCAAACGAATTGGTTCCGGGTGGCGTGCGTGGCCACTTTACTGATGTTGCTGTACCTCCTTTATCAACTCCGCCTTCGGCAATTGCATCATCAGTTCAGCATCGGGCTAGACGCGCGCGTGAACGAACGCACACGGATTGCGCGAGAGCTACACGATACCCTCCTGCAAAGTTTTCAGGGATTGATGCTCCGCTTTCAAACCGTTGATGAGATGCTTCCGGCACGCCCCATGGATGCAAAAAAGGCGCTCGAAGGAGCTCTCGATCGGGCGGATCAAGCGATCAGCGAAGGCCGAGATGCTATAACCGACATTCGTGCTTCCACTCTGGCAAGTCGCGACCTGGCGAAATCGATCACCGCGCTGATGACTAACCTGAGTGAAGAGCTAGCGGGAGGCACCGGACGTTCAATAACGTTTCGGGTGTTGGTAGAAGGCGTGCCACGAGTCGTGCGTCCGACTCTTCAAGACGAGATATACCGCATTGCGGGAGAGTCGTTACGTAACGCTTTTCGCCACGCCCAGGCAGAGCATATCGAGACGGAAATCATGTATGGCGAATCTCTTCGTCTACGCTTCCGCGACGATGGACAGGGTATGAATCCAAGCGTCGTTGAACACGGCGGACGTTCCGGGCACTGGGGCTTACCAGGAATCCGCGAGCGTGCCCAACAGATCGGAGCGCAATTGACGGTCTGGAGCGAACTTGGAGCCGGCACGGAAGTCGAGTTGAGCATTCCAGGGCCGGTCGCTTACGAGGTGCTCCCCACCCGGGCCCGTTTTCGGCTTTTCTATAAGAGAACGGAACAAGATCATGAGCACCGGCCCTAGCTTAATCCGCATTCTCGCCGTTGACGACCATCCGATGCTGCGTGAAGGCATCGCGGCGCTGCTCGCCAGTCAATCGGACATGAAACTGGTTGGCGAGGCTTCCACAGGACGTGAGGCTCTTGAGCAGTTCCGAAAACACCGGCCAGACCTCACCTTGATGGACCTGCAAATGCCAGACATGGACGGTATCGAAGCGATGGTCGCCATTTGCAGCGAATTTCCGGAAGCTCGGATCATCGTCTTGACAACCTATAAAGGCGACGTCCAAGTTCTACGTGCTCTTAAAGCCGGTGCGCGGGCTTATTTGTTAAAAGGCCTCTTGCGGAAGGAACTCCTCGAAACGATTCGCGCTGTACATGCTGGCCAAAAGCGCATTCCTCCTGAAGTTGCTGCTGAACTCGCAGACCACGCGATCGATGACGCCCTGACCTCACGAGAAATCGATGTGCTGCGCTTGATTGCCGGCGGACATGCAAACAAGCTGATCGCTGATCGACTCTCGATTACTGAGGAGACAGTCAAAGGCCACGTTAAGAACATTCTTTCCAAACTTGGCGCAAGCGACCGAACGCACGCCGTCACAATCGCGCTGAAGCGCGGGATCATTGACTTGTAACCCCCCGAAAGAGGGGTGGCCACTCCCCCAGATTTGGAGTGTCGAATCGTCCTGAGCGCGTTTTACTCTTCTGTGTTTGACATAGGGGGGGTCCTGCAACGCCTCTTTTCCATGTTTCCGAATGGCTGGCCGGGCCGGGGGCTTCTCCTGCTACGGGCAGTTGTCGCAGTTATCTTGATTCACGATGGCGTTGCCGCACTGATAGGCGTGCCACAACGTGAATCGATTGCGCTCCAAGTAATCGCTGCCATTGCCGGAGTGTTTCTACTCGTCGGGTTGTGGACACCAATCGCCGGCGTGATCATAGCGCTGAGTGAGACCTGGATCGCCCTTGCAGGCACTGACCACCCGCGGGGCACTATCTTGATGGCAACACTCGGTATCGCCCTCGCAATCCTTGGGCCTGGCGCTCTGTCGATCGACGCCCGCCTTTTTGGCAGGAAGCGTCTCGATATCTGAGTTCGCTAGAGTTGTCTCCGACTCCTACTAAAGTGGTATCAAAACTCACCTCCTCGGAGCGGGCGCGCCGGAACTCCATCTGGGGTTGTCCAGATGGCGGAGTTCGTTCCATACTCCAGCTCAAGAACGAACAGAGTTTGACTAATCGGCTGGATGTCGTGAGGGGAGAACGTGGAGAACGCGTAGGAGGATGGGGTATGAATAGCCCGAGCATTGCTTTGCCGCACGCGCAAAGCTTCGCAAGCACGAGCTTTGTCAACGAAAACCTCTCGGAACTGCCGGCATTTGAAGGAATCGTCGGGTGCAGCACGGCTCTGATGGAAACGCTGGACCTGGTTCGCATAGTGGCCCCCACGGACTCCACGGTTCTCATCGAAGGCGAAACAGGAACGGGCAAGGAAGTCATCGCGAGCGCCATTCATTCTTGCAGTAAACGCAGGGATCGGGCCTTCATAAAGCTGAACTGCACCGCGATTCCGGTAGGACTTCTGGAGAGTGAACTCTTCGGCCATGAAAAGGGAGCTTTTACGGGCGCGATTGCACGAAAGATCGGTCGCTTCGAGGCCGCTCACGGGGGCACACTTTTTCTCGACGAGATCGGCGATATCCCGCTAGAACTACAGCCCAAACTGTTGCGCGTACTGCAAGAGGGAGAGTTCGAGAGGTTAGGCAGTACGCAGACGCAGCGCGTAAACGTGCGCCTGGTGGCGGCGACCAATGGGGACATGGGTAGGCTTATTTCAGAAAAGCGGTTTCGCAGAGATCTCTACTACCGCCTCAATGTGTTCCCAATATCCGTGCCGCCGCTGCGAGACCGCGCAGAAGACATCCCCTTGCTGGTGACACACTTTGTGGTCAAATATGCCGCACGAATGCAGAAGGTAATCGAAAGGATTCGCGCGGAGGTGATGGACACCCTCACCTTTTATTCGTGGCCGGGAAATATCCGGGAGCTGCAGAACTTCATCGAATGCAGCGTAATACTAACCTCCGGTAGCACTCTCTATTGCCCCCTGGACCGACTGGGATCGGGCACACAGGTCCTCTCGCCGGAAGAGCCCATCACCCTTGAAGATTTGAATCGTGAGCACATTCGCAGGACACTGCAACAGACACGCGGCGTAATCATGGGTCCGAACGGCGCCGCAGCTCGCTTGGGACTTAAGCGCACTACCCTGTATGCCCGCATGCGGAAACTTGGAATAACACGCTCCAACAAAATCTCCTGATGCCTATCACAGTCGATTGACTGTTCGACATTTGCGTGGTCTTCTCTCGGAAACGAGATGAGCCCCCGGTGAGTCATTCGAAAAGAATTTTGGCCATCATCCCTTTGTCCACCTGCTTCAGGAGATGACAGTGGAATACCGAGACGCCGCGAATGATCGGGTCTGTGAAATCCATGATGAGATCGAGTGATTCATTGGGTGCGAGATTTGCCGTATCCATCCATTCGGGCCTGCGCAGGGGCGCTCCCGCCCGTCCGTACACAAGAAAATGCACTTGATGGATGTGAAATGGATGAATCTCGTTTGTTGCGTTCGTAACACGCCAATGGGCGTAGGTCCCTACCTTTGCCCGAGTCATAGGCTCGTCATCTCGGGCAAACTTCCGGTCGTTCAGGTAGAAACCCTTCTTATCCTCGCCAAACTTCACAGTAAAGTCGGGGGCACTCCTCTCCAACTGATCTCGTATGCGGTTTGGTAGTGGTTTGTATTTGGCTTTGTCATATGGTCCTGCTTTGACGGAATGCGTAGGAGCCGATTCCCTGGCGCTGGTGTCAAGATCGGCCAGGACCATCTCCGGGTTCGGATCTCCGTCAGCGCCCGTATTGACACACAAGCTACGCAGCGATGTTGTTCGGCTCGGCTTTGGGCCTTTGACGATAACCTCAACCCGACCAGCCGGGGCAAGCAGCACATGGCGCAGTTTTTCTGCATGCCGCCTGGG
>DATNKA010000355.1:0-4784 GCA_035603655.1 Candidatus Acidiferrales bacterium
ATGCAGAGCTGTGCGCTGCGCAGGCAAGCTGACGTGGTTTCCCTTTGCGACGAACGCGCAAGATCGCTTACGACTTCCGTTTCGCCGCAACCCTCCTTCATTCCTGCGGACGTCTCCGCATTCTTGCGGCGGGTTCGCTCACGGGGAATTCTGAAAAGCGCCCTAGGCCACGGAAGTGGCGCATGAGCGGCCAATCGGAAAATTCCGGAAATAAGCAGAGGAGCAATCCGGCTTCGTTCGCTGTTCCTGAATCTCTCAAGGAATGGGAGGAGCTTTTACAGTCTCACTCCAGCGCGTCGAACCTGGGTCTCTGCCTATTGGATACTGACTTCCGCTATGTAGGGATTAACAACACGATGGCGGAGATGAACGGCGTATCCCTCCAGGCGCATCTGGGTAAGAGCGTTCGTGAGATTCTCGGAGATGTCGCCGAACTAGTTGAGCCGCACATCACCAGCGTATTGACCGAGGGGCAAGCCATTCTGAACCGGGAAATTAGTGCGGTATTGCCCACCAGAACCGAGCCCGGTCACTGGATTGAACATTACGTTCCGGTTAAAGATTCGAGCGGCCGGGTGGCACAAATCGGCGTTGTTGCAGTCGAAATCACCGAACAAAAGAAACTCGAAGAATCTTTTCGCGGCGTTTCGGCAAAACTGAAAGCGGAGAAGAAGCGGGGCCAGGTGATGTCCGACGTGGGCCGTCTTCTGGCGGAAAAACGCGACGTCCGGCAGGTCTTTCCCCAGGTTTCAGCCCATCTTCGCCGGGTTCTGCACCAGGAATATGCGGCGCTCTTCCTGCGCGACGAAAAGAGTGGGGAGTTGCTCCGGCAGGCGGTCGATTTTCCGCTGGGCAAAAGGCCCGGTTTCGAAATCGTCGTACCGAAGGATCCTGGAGGCAAAGGCCTACGCCAGAGCTCTTCGAGGATATTGAACAAAGATGAGATCAAGGGGCTCAACTCCAAAGCGTCAAATTATTTCCTGACCGAAGGTCTGCAGTCCTTGTGCTGTGTCCCGCTGATCCGGCCTAAAGGTGCACTAGGAGTTTTAGTGCTCGGCAGCACTCGGGCGGATGCGTTTACGACGGAGGATCTCGCACTTTTGAATCAGGTTGCAGCGCAATTTGCGATTGCTTTGGAAAACGCCAGCATTGCACGGGAGGTCGAGCAGCTGAAGAGCCGGTTTCGACAGGAGAGACGCTACCTGGAAGGCCAGAGCCGCCCCCGGCTTCACTTGGAAGGAATCATCGGAGAAAGCCGAGCGCTGATGCGCCTGCTGGATCAGGTCTCGGTGGTCGCAGAAAGCGATGCCACGGTCCTACTCCTGGGCGAAACTGGAACCGGCAAGGGGCTGATCGCGCGCGCGATTCACGCTACCAGTAAGCGTAAGGAGAGGAGTTTTGTCATTTTGAATTGCGCCGCGATTCCGACCGGCCTGCTGGAGAGCGAATTGTTCGGTCACGAGAAAGGCGCATTCACGGGAGCGATCCGGCAGAAGGTCGGGCGCCTGGAGATGGCTGACGGGGGTACTCTCTTCCTCGACGAGGTAGGCGAAATCTCTCCCGAGCTGCAACCCAAACTACTGAGGGTCTTGCAGGACCAGGAATTCGAAAGGCTGGGTGGCATCCGGACCATTAAAGTGGACCTCCGGCTGATTGCGGCCACTAACCGGGATTTGGCCCGAAGCGTGGCGGACAAGGAATTTCGGAGCGACTTGTTCTATCGCCTGAATGTTTTTCCGATTCGGATCCCTTCCCTGCGCGAGAGGCGCGAGGATATTCCCCTTTTAGTCCGATACTTTGTTAGAAAATTCGCGGCCCGGATGGAGCGTGTAATCGAGACCATCCCCACCGAGACCATGGACACTTTGGTCAATTGGACTTGGCCAGGAAACGTAAGGGAGCTCGAAAACTTCATCGAGCGGTCGGTCATTCTAACCGAAGGCTCTGCCTTGCACGCGCCGCTTACCGAGCTAGAGGTGGAAAGCCACGGGTCCGTGGAATCTTCGCTGGAAAAAGCAGAAAGGGAACACATCATCCGGATTTTGAGGGAGAGCGGCGGACGAATGTCGGGACCGAAAGGAGCCGCTAGCCGGCTCGGAGTCAAGCGCACGACACTGCAATCGAAGATGAAACGGCTGGGAATTACGCGCAAAGACTACTCCGGACCAGCGTCTGACTAGTTCGAGGTCCACTCCAGAAGGTTGTGAGTCGAGGTGCCGACTTGCGCCGGGATTGCCGACTAATCGGCAGCAAACTGAGGGGTTCGCGACCTCCATCTTCATAAGTTGTTCCTATCTGGCGAGTTAGACAGTTTCCGGCGGCGCTCCATTGTGGAACGAAAGGTGCTCTAAGATCCTCCTAATCGGAAAATTGAAAGTCTTAGATAAGTCTTTCCGAAGGCGGAGGGACGGGCCGCTGACTCGTCGATAAAAGGCTCGCTGGGGCGTGGAAATTGGTAGTGGCCAGGAATCATTCGCCGAACAAAGTAGTTCGTTTGCTGCCAAAGCTCGCCATCATCCCCCTGAAGCGCAGCTCGATGATCCGAAGTGGGGTTTGGGCAGGGCGGCCACCGGCCCTTAACGAATACTGGACGCCCATTGCATCTACCTCCCCGGCAATGGCCGGGATTGATCCCCTTTACTTGCTCGCCTGTCAGGTGGAGTGGGAGCGGAGTGCCGATCCCTCCGCAGCGTGGGAAGTTATATCCGCGACGCGTAATCCGAACCAGGGCACGCGCGCCCATGCCCTGTGCCTGCTCGAGCGTTCACAGCAATTAAAGCGGCAATTTCCACAAAACGGCACGCCTGAGCAGCGAGTGGGGCGCAATTCCACGAAGGAGGTGGGCATGAAAACTCCATATGATCTAGACGTGATCGAGAGTTGCATGGGTTGCAAAGCCAGCCGCGACGGTTTTTTCTGTCGCTTTTCACCTACGGTACTTCGGCCGATGGACGCTGCCAGCCACCACAGCGTGATGCCTTCCGGGGCGCTCCTGTTTGTCGAGGGGCAGACTCCGCGGGGCGTCTACATTCTCTGTTCGGGAAGAGTAAAGCTGTCGACTACGTCGAAGGAAGGGAAGGTGCTGATCCTGAAGCAGGCCGAGGCGGGAGAGGTTCTGGGATTGAGTGCCGCTGTTTCTGGTACGAACTACGAAATGACTGCCGAGACCTCTTCTCCGTGCCAGTTGAATTTTATTGGTCGCCGGGACCTTATGAGCCTGCTGCAAGACGAAAGCGAAGTGGGAGTGCACGCAGCGCAGTCGCTCAGCCGGGAATTCCAAGGCGCTTATCGTGATATTCATGACCTGGTGCTGGCGCGTTCGTCCTCAGGAAAACTGGCCAGATTGTTGCTGTCGTGCGCGCCCCGTGGAATCGTCGAATCGGACGAACAGCGTCTGCGTTCGGCCATGACCCACGAGGAGATGGCCCAGAGGATTGGTTCGTCGCGCGAGACGGTCACGAGATTGCTAAGTAACTTGAAGAAGAAGAGGTTAATCCGTCTGGAAGGAGCGACGCTTGTGATTCGCGACCGGACGGGCCTGGAGGCTCTAGCGGTCTAAAGGGTTTTCCGGGAGGCGGGGCAAAAATTGAACGGTGTTTCGGCTAACATGCCCGATCTGATCGATTCGCGGTCGAGTAGAACTGAGATTCATTCCGATACGGGGACGCTGATCAGGGATCTGTTTGCGTCAGTGGAAAGAGCCAAGCAATCCGCCGCGTCACGGTCAGGAAAAAGTTTGTCTTTCCACGCGGCAGAAGAGATCAAAACGGGAAGCGCTTGCCGGACAAATCACAGCACGGCGTCCCGGAACTCAGAGACCGAAGAGCTCCCGCAGACGCTTGGTTTGAGCGCGGCTGACTGGAATCTCGCTCTGCTTCTTATCGTCCATGCGCAACTGGTAGGAACTCTTGAACCAGGGCACGACTTCGCGAATTCGATTAATGTTCACCAGGTACGAGCGGTGGGCGCGCCAGAACAATCCCGTATCCAGGCTCGAGAGTAGCTCTTCCAAAGTACGGCAGTTGGAATGCCCCTCCATCCCGGACGGCCCTGCCGTCACCACCGTAATAACTCCGTCTTCGATTGAGGCGTAGCAGATCTCTTTTTGGTCCACCAGGAACATTCGCCCGACAGCCTTGAGCAGGATTTTTGAACTCTGGGTTTTGGGTGCCTGCAGCATGCGAACCAAGTTATCGATTTTTTCGGTTGGCAAAGCCTCGGCATCCTGCTGAGTGCGGGCCTTCTGCACAGCCTGCGCGACCCGCTTCTTGTCGAAGGGCTTCAGCAGATAATCCACCGCATTGACTTCGAACGCCTTCACGGCATACTGGTCGAAAGCTGTCGCGAAAACGATCTTGGGCAGGGGAATCTTCTTGTCGAGAAGTTTCTTGATGACGCCAAAGCCATCAAGGCCGGGCATCTGGACGTCGAGAAAGACGAGATCAGGAGTGTGTTCCTTGATGAGATTGATAGCCTCGAGACCGTTCTTACCCTGCGCTACAACAATCACATCCCCAGCCGCTTTCAGGAGAAAGGCAAGCTCGTCGCGGGCGAGCTGCTCATCGTCCACGATTACCGCAGAAAGGGCCATTCGGTCTCCTCGGGGCAGCCTCTTCCAGAAAGTATAGCGACCGCGTTTTCCCGCAGTCAACGCGGGGCTTTAGCGGTCAGCCTCAGCGCGCCTGCTCCACCATGCCGCCCATGTCAAACTTCGTGTAGCCAGCGGGAACCTCAAACAGACTCGCTGGCTGCGCCCCTTCGTGAATATTGCGCAGCTCGAAGCC
>DATNKA010000356.1:0-5236 GCA_035603655.1 Candidatus Acidiferrales bacterium
AGCCATGTCGCCCGAGGAGGCAGGCTAATGGTGGACTCGTAGGGTGCGCGTCCCTGCACCACGGCGCACGTTCGAGCGACTCCTCCACTGCCCTCCCCTCCATCGCGATCGCAACAGCCGTTCGCTGAATAATAGACAAACTCTTGCCGAGCGACCCGTAAATAAGCCAGAAAACTTCCACAGGCCGCGAGCGCAACGGCACCGTACCTGCCAAGACTGCGTAGTCTTGTTGTGATAGCTAGATAGATGTCTGTCGCATCTCATCGATCGCGAGACTGTCTCATGATTGTTGAGACAGATAGCCCTCGTTCAATCAGCGACTTACACCGCAGTCGTGAGACAAAACAGCCGCCCTCCGTAAAATCCACCTTTGGCTCGCAGCGTCTCAGTCTCAGGAATGGTGAGCGAAAATCGGCACAGTCGCACGATTGCTGAGATGGGTAATTTACTTCCCTAGTACTGAGATGGCCTGCTGCAAGACTTCAATCCGGTTCTCCAAGAGCACTGGCGGTTCCGATCCTTCATCTGATGTATTGCCCGACACCCAAGCCTGCAAAATCGAGGCCAAGGCGCAGTTCGCCTCTCTATCATCGGGAGCGTCAAAGCGCTCAAACAGGCTTAACCGACAGAAGCTCAGGGGTGATGCGCCAGCAATCTTCGCAACCTCCGTCAAAGCGCCGCGCTTATCGGACGTGCCAATCTTTATCGAGACTTTGATTTTGGACTTTCTCTAGGTGCCGCGTAATTTCGCCAAAGCCTCTGGAAAGCGCCGCGACAAAGGAACCGTAAAACCCTCCAGTTCGATCTTGTAATCACCCGATCCTTCGGGCACGAACCCGCTCACATGCTTGGCGTTGACGAGCCAAGAACGATGTGTGCGCAAGAAACCACTGGGAGCCAGTTCTTGCTCTATCGCGGACAGAGCAGAACGCATCAGCAAAGTTTTCGCGCCGCGCAGCTTGAACTCGACATAGTTACCCGCGGAAGCGATAGCCAAAATGTCGTCGAGATGAACGCGGGAGACTCTGGCGCCATCACGAATGTCGAATGTTGCCTGTGTTATTGGAATCGTGGCAGGCAGCGGCGGGTTCAAAAGGCGGTTGACTAAAGTGAAAGCGCCCAGGTACAGAACATAGCCTGCCGTGTCCTTGCTGAACTCGTAAAGGAACTCACGGACGGTATTTCCCGCAAATTCGTAAGACGTACCCGCAAGATCGAAGGCCAGCTTGCGCAGCAAGACGAAACCCAAGACATGAAAGAGAGAATAAAGGATGGCTGCGGGTCCGTGGACCAAAAGCTTCCAGCGCGGTCGAACCGTCGGCGGCGCTACGCACCACGCCAACCATATAATCCAGAAAAACAAAAGAGACGTAATAAAACTTGAGCCTTCCGTAATGACGGGGGCGAGCAAGCCTCGGGCGGGCGCCCCATGCCACAGCGTGATGACATTGGCCGTATTGACGGCGCCCGAGATCGCCGCTGCGATCCCAAACGTATAGAGCCAGGTTCGGCTTGCTTTGCCGTTCGTCCCCGACGAGTCGCCGCTTATCCCAAGCCGTCGCCGCCAATCACGGGCTTCACGCCGCCAATCCCTGGGCGCTTTATTGGGCGGCAAGACTTCAGCAGAATCATAGACATTCGACATGAGAGGATTTTGCCATGCTGAGACGCAATCTGCTGAAAGGCGTCGCCGCCCTCTCCCTGGCGACGGGCTTGGCGCCCGTTGCTACTTTCGCCGCGCCCGCGCGCAGACGGGTCCGGCCGGGGGATGCGGGCTGGCCTGATATGGCGGCCTGGGCAAGCCTCGGCAAGGCGGTCGGTGGTCGGCTCAGCAAGATCGTCTCGCCCTGGGAGGCGGCAGCCAAGGCGCCGGACAGCCCCGAGACCGTGGCCCTGTTCAAGGCGGTCCGCAACAGCTTCCACAATAGCGAGACGCCGGCCTTCACCCAGAGCCTGGGCTGGATTGATGCCTGGATTTCGAAGCCGAGTGAATACATGGTGGCCGCCGAAAGCGCGGCTGACGTGGCCGAGGCAGTCAGGTTCGCCACGGCGCACAATCTGCGGCTGGTCGTGAAAGGCGGCGGACACAGCTATCTCGGCGGCTCCAACGCACCAGACTCGCTGTTGATCTGGACCAAGCCGATGCGAGCGATAGAACTGCACGACGCGTTCGTCCCGAAGGGCTGCAAGAGCGCGCCGGAGACGGCGGTCAGCCTGGGGGCCGGCTGCGTCTGGCTGGAGGCCTACGATGCAGTGACGACCAAGGCCGGGCGCTATGTCCAGGGCGGTGGCTGCGTCACAGTGGGGGTTGGGGGGTTCGTGCAGGGCGGCGGCTTCGGGGGTTTCTCGAAGGGCTTCGGTACTGGGGCTTCGAACCTACTTGAGGCCGAGGTCGTGACGGCAGACGGCCAAGTGCGGATCGCCAATGACTGCACGAATTCGGATCTATTTTGGGCACTGAAAGGCGGCGGCGGCGGAACGTTCGGCGTGGTCACGCGGCTAACTCTCAGGACATACGATTTGCCGGCGACCTTCGGGGTCGTGATCGGGACAATCTCTGCCGCATCCGACGAGGCCTATCGGGCGCTAGTTGAGGGGTTGCTACGGTTCTACCGCGACAGCCTTCTGAACCCCCACTGGGGCGAGCAGATCAGGTTTCAATCGCAACGTCGCGTCGGGCTCAGCATGGTCTTCCAAGGCTTGAGCCAAGCGGAAGCCCAGGCGACCTGGAAGCCGTTTTTTAATTGGGTCACGGCGCGGCCGGACGACTATGTCCTGAGCAGGCTGCAATTCCTGAGCTTGCCAGCGCGGGTGTTCTGGAACAATGCAATTCTGAAGGACCTTCCCGGCGTGGTGAAGCTGGATGACCGTGCGGAGACAACACCTTACGCCTTCAAAGTCGAGGGCGATGTATGGGACGGCGACGCCGGCCAAGCCGGCCAGGTCCTCCACGGCTATCAATCAACCTGGCTCTCGAAGGACCTTTTGGAACCAGCACAGCGACCGGCGCTGGTCGATGCGCTGATCCACGCTGCGAATGGCTGGGGTGTCTCACTCCACTGCAACAAAGGCATGGCTGGCGCGACCCCGCAGGCTCAGGCGAGAACGCTGGGCACGGCGATGAACCCCGCGGTGGTCAATGCCTTCGCGCTCGCCATCACCGGCGGCGAGGAGCCGGCGGCCTATCCCGGCGTCGCTGGCCACGAACCGAATGTTGCCAACGGCCGGCGCCACGCTAAGCAAATGAAGGCCGCCTTTGAGCCGCTCCTGGCGCTTCTGGAAAAGCCGGCGTCCTACGTCTCGGAGACCGACTACTTCGAAGCCGACTGGCAACAGGCGTTCTGGGGCGCCCACTATGCACGCTTGAAGCAAATTAAGCGGCGCTACGACCCCGAAGGCTTGTTCTTCGTTCACCACAGCGTCGGCAGCGAGGACTGGAGCGCGGACGGGTTCGAGCGAGTTACCTAGGTTGTTGTCACTGCCGAAAAGCGCAGCGAACGCTTGATCGATGTTCCTGCCTCAATCTCTTTCTCAGAACCTCGTGACTCCATAGCTCTCAGAACTCCTCAGGCCCCCAGCCGCTGCAGGATCGCGGGACCCCAATAGAGCTTGGTGAAATAGTACGTGCCGAGCAGGAGGAAGCCGGTTGCCCCGGCGAACAGGCCTGCTGCCGCCAGTTTGAATTTCGGCGATGCCGAGTACTGGGCACGAATGAAAGCCTCGACAGTCAGCAGATTCGGCACGTAGAAAAAAAATGCCATCACATGATCAAACGGCCCGTGAAAATCATGGGTGTGCCCGCGGCCACCGCCGAGCAGCAACCAGAATCCATAATCCATGCGATACAGCCACGATCCGATCGCAAGCGCGAACAGACGCAAGGCCCATGCCCGATGCTGGCTCAGCAAACGCGCTCTTGCGTAGCGGAAAGTCTGCACAGCCGCTAGCACCATCAGCACACCATAGAGTCCGAATCCGATGTCCATGACGCGCCCGCCGATGGTGCCCACGACCAAAATGAAAGCCATCCCGCCAAGACCCGCCAACAGCGCTGCGCTCACATAGATGCGCCCTATCCATCGATGCAATGCCGGCCAGCGCGCACGGACCTTGCCGATCAATTGGACGCAACCCAGAATGAGAATCACGCCGCCGGCAAAGAAATGCAGGCCGAGCCCTGACGTGGCGGCCGGCGCTTGCGGTTCATACAGCCCTGGCAGATTCTGGTTCCACTTGGACATCTGGCCCTCGGCCAGTGCACCGGCGTAGAAGGCCAGAATATACAAACCGAATAGAGTTGCACTGATCCAAACCGTGCCGACCAGAGCCGTTCCGCTCCAGCGGAACACCGTTTCACTCATCGCGGCGCCTCGGGATTGGGACGGCGCGTAGACATCGAGCTGTGTAGCGTTGGACATTTTAATTATCGGGGAGGTCGCGGTCCCATGTGTCCGCGAACCCCATCCCACCAACCCTGCGCGACCGCGATAATTTTGTAGGTTTTCTTCTGTTCGTATAGGGCGATCCGTTTGCACAGGCGCACGCAACGGCCGAAACTCTTCAAAGCCCATAATCCGACAATATAGTGCCCGAATTCACGCAGCATTACGGTGTCGTTCCGAGCGAAGTAGTAACGCCGATCGGCCGCATGATTGAAGGTCCACTTCTTCATCCATAGCACTTCGTGTCGGCTGATGGCACCGATATGGTGTGACATGATGGGCCTTCGCGTTCTGATGACCCGATAGCCCATGGCTCGGGCTCTGAAGCAATATTCAGTGTCCACATGATCGATGAAGAAATCTTCCCTGAAGGCTCCGATGGCCGCGTGTGCTTTCAACGGGATCAATGAACCTGATGTGATTACCGACGCTACTTCTTCCCAGTTGTTGTCGACGGTTTCAGCCTTCTGTTCCCGCGATGGCTCGCTGGAATCCCTGTAACCGGAGCCAATGACTCCCAATCGGTCTCGCTCTGGGTAGGCCGCAGCAGCGGCGATTAGGGTCTGCACCATGTCATCGTCAATCCAACTGTCTTGATCGAGCAGCAGCGCCCAATTATATCCGAGCGCAATCGCCTTCCAAATGCCAATATTGAGCGCACGCGCAATACCGACGTTTTCGCCATTCGATATCAGCGTAATCGCTGAATTCGTCGCGAGGTCGCGCAGCATTCTTAGCTCAGCATCGTCCGAGCCATTGTCCACAATCACCATAGCACCGACTTCCCGCAGAAT
>DATNKA010000357.1:0-23041 GCA_035603655.1 Candidatus Acidiferrales bacterium
TCCTCAATAGCGATGTGCAACGCGTTGTAATCGACCGGGAACGCAAGGACGGCAGCATTCAGAACTATGTCAAGGACAGTACCTTGCCGTATGTAGATGTCGAGATCAAGAACGTCATCCTCGACGACCTTCGCCAGTCTCCGTATTCGGCGCGCATCGAGTTCGAGAAGGTTTACACCAATCCCGCGGATCACACCGAACTCAAGCGGGAGCGATGGACGGCCAGCGTCACCTATGTCTTTCGCGAGAACGTAAAGAACAATGAGCTTGCCGTGAATCCCCTCGGTCTGACCATCGTGCGTTTCCGGGCCGACCAGGCGTTCAGCTAAGGATACTTAGAGAATCCACGAGACTAAACGATGCCCATTTCTGCTGCCAATCCGGCTGGCCTGCCACATGTGTCCCCGCGCACGCTGCCGCGGGCGAACAAGAGCTTTCCGAGATTCAACGGAGGTGGCGAACTACATCTTTCTTGCAAAGGACATGCCAGTTCGAAGGAAGCGGTAATCGCGGTGACCTTCCGCCGCCAGTGTGCTGACGAAAACTTTGCTCTGGAGCGTGTCTGCCGTTTCGTATCCCGCCTTGGTTCGGGCATCGATTCGGGACTTTTCATCCGCCCTGCGGCAGTTTGCTCTTCTGCGTCGGCTGCGCCGCCCTCCGGATTACGGCTTCCCTCCAAATCTTGTTCGGAAAGAACGCCGAAAAGAATTCCCCGGAGCCTCCACAAGTGCAGAGCTTCGGCACTTGGAAGCATGGCCCACTCGCTAAATAGTGTCCCGATCAAGATCGGGAAATTCAACAAACGGAGACAATCATGTACCAGAACAAAGTAACCCTCATCGGCTTTCTCGGCAGCAACCCAGAAGCGCGTACCAACAGCGCGGACTTCAGCATCACGACGCTTTCACTGGCAACCAAGTCTTCCTTTAAGAAGGATGGCAACTACATCTCGCACACCGAATGGCACCGCTGCGTCGTCTTCGGCAAGCTCTCGGAGTTCGCTAAGACGCTGACCAAGGGCGCACACATCCAGGTGGAAGGCGAACTGCGCAGCCGGGAGTTCGACAGCAAAAAGACGGACTCGAAGCGGCGTGTCTGGGAGATTCGGGTGGCCTCGATCCTGAAGCTGGATCGCGCTGAAAAGGCGGCCCCCGACGATCAGCCGGAGGATGCGCAGCGCGAGAATGTGCCGCAGGAGGAAACAGCCGCATAGATCTTTGCTCTTCACTTTCGGAAGCCTGGCTAACCGCTGGGCTTCCATCGCTGTGAGGTTCCGACTATGAGTTTCGAGTTGATCCTTCCATTCCTTCGCCCGATACAGCCGCTGCTGCTGGACGACAGCATCAGCGAGATCATGGGCAATCCTGATGCTTCTTGGTGGTGCGAACGCGACGGGGTCATGCGCCAAGAAGCAAGCATTTCGTTCAACCCGGGCCAGCTCCGTACCGGCCTCGAAGTGATCGCCAATCAACTCGGCAAAAAGCTAGACGAGGACAATCCCTTGCTGCACGCGCAGCTTCCAGACGGAAGCCGCCTGGCGGCGGCGATTCCTCCGGTTGTGCGCCCGGCGCCTGCTCTGACAATCAGAAAGTTCACCAGCCGGCATTACACGATCGATGACCTGATCGCTCGCGGCACCTTGACGCGGTCACTTGCGGACTTCTTGGGCGAGCAAATCCGGAGCGGAAAGACGTTGCTCATCAGTGGTGGGACGGGGACCGGCAAGACCACGCTTCTGCGGATATTGGCAGACTTCATTCCCGACCACGATCGCATCGTAGTCATTGAGGACACCTGCGAGCTTCACATCCAGAAGCCGAACATTGTGCCGGCCGAATGCCAGACCGACACATTCAAGGCCAACATTTCCTTCGATGACCTCTTGAAATCCGCTCTCCGCTGGAGACCGGATCGGATCATCCTGGGCGAAGTGCGCGGGATCGAAGCACGAACGCTGCTCGACTCCTTCAATACCGGCCATGCCGGCTCGCTGGCAACCATTCATGCCAATTCTGCGGAAAAAGCGCTCCGCCGTCTCGCCAATCTGGTCATGCGCAACCACACGCAAACCACCTTCTCCGACACCGAAGCCGAGATCGGGGAGGCCGTTGATCTTGTCGTCCACGTTGAGCGGCAGCCGGGGCGCCGCATCCTCCGTGAAGTGCTGGCGCTTCGTGGATACGACCGGGACGCCAAGCGTTTCCTGATCGAGCCGGTCTTCGAGGTGAATAATGCCACAGCCTAATACTCATAACGCAACCGCAACCGCAGCTGACTTCCTTACCCGTTGTTTCGCTCCGGGGGAGACCATTGCTCTGCTTATACGGCGTGAAGTTCCCGCCGCAACAATTCAGAGAATCGTCCAATTGGAGACCGCGATCGAGCCTCGCTACCTCGGTTGGCTCGCGCAGGAAAACGCTGCTGGTGCGAACATCCACGTATCAGCCAATCCGCTTCGCTCGGCCAGCCGCAGACGCACCAAGGAATGCGTCGCTTCAATACGCCATCTCTATCTGGATTTAGATACCGATGGAGAGACTCGCCTCAATTCGCTCCGGGCCTCCGATTCGGTTCCCCCGCCGAATGCAGTCCTTTCGACATCGCTCGGCAAATACCAGATCCTTTGGCGAGTTGACGGATTCACTCTCGAACAACAAGAAAGCGCCCTGAAGCTGCTTGCCATTACCTTTGGAGGCGATCCCGCGTGTACCGACTGCAACCGCGTCCTCCGACTGCCCGGATTCCTGAATTGCAAGTACGATCCGGTATATCCCGTGACGGTCGAATACCCTGGCGATTCCACTTGGAATTCCGATGACTTCCGGCTCGACATTCTGGCCGCTGACGCCATCCTCCCGTCCCGCGCAATCACAGTACGGCAGCAACCAGCCAATCACTCCAATTCCCAACACGATTGGGCATGGGTTCTGCATGAGCTTGCCCGTGGCAAAGACGCCGCGAAGCTCACGCGCAAGCTGGCTTGGCTCCGCGCCGATAAACCGAATCCTCTTTACTACGCACAGAGAACAGTTGACGTTGCATCGGCGAGGCTTTGGCTCATCAAAGGCGTTCCGATAGACGACGTTGTCACGCTGCTTGAAGTCCGTCGCCGATTTGAGATTCCCATCGCACTCTGCCGCGCTCGTGCGCGTGAAATTGCACAAACTGCGCAAAGAATGATTGCCCGAAGAAAGATTGCCTGATTCCACCACCTGTAAGGAGAACAACAATGCCGTTGATTGAGATCAACCAGATCCACCACATCAGTGCTTCTGTCCGGCTTGATGAGTCTGCTGCCGAGCAGGTCGATCGGTACGCCGCTTTCGTTCACGCATCGGCCGACGATGTAGTGGACAAAGTGCTCAAATATGTCTTCTCGAAAGACCGCGACTTTCAGGATTTTCTGAAGACACCTCAGGCCAAACAGGTTTTTTCTACATTGCGTGTCCGTAAGGGTCCGAGTAATGGTGCGGCGGATGAGCCGGCAATGAAGTTTGTAGCAGGAGTGGAGTCCATGGCTTCTGTGCGAGCGGTGACGGCGTGATCCTGCATTCAATTTGGTGTCGGCGAAGAATGGTGGTTCGCACCGGAAGAATTGTGACCCTCCACAACGCGGGAACCTATGCTTCCCCGTCTCTACGGAAAATGAAGCACTGTGATGCTACTTAATCATTCCGAAACAGCCAGAACAAAAGGGCGCGGTGCGAGGCCCGGAAAGCCGCAATCAGTCGAATTTGCGGCAGTTGAGGTGGCGGCTGCAACTAATGGGTGCGCGCCAGGCGAATGGATTCGAGATCTGATCTGACGTGAGCGGCGCAGAGGATCGGCAAGAGATCCGTCACTGGCTGAGATTCCTGGGGGTTCGCTTGCTTCTGGTAAACACGTTGCGGTCTCTGGCCCCCGGCCAGAGACTCACGCCGGAGGCATTCGACAAACCACCCCACCAGCAAGTTGGTTAGTCCTTTAGGAAGGAAATAAACAATGGCGACGACAAAGTGGGGACGCAAAGAAACGATCATCTGGCCGCCGCACGGCCCGATTTATACCTATGGGGCGGTGTTCGTGGCGGTCGTTCTGACTGGGCTGTTCCTTTATTGCCGGTTCAGCTTCGGTAACAACGCCCTGCAGCGCTTCTACACGCCGACCTATATTCGGTCGAGTGTTGCGGGAGCAATCGGAGCAAGCCGGAGGGACAATTACCGGATGCTTATGGTGGGCGCTCGCGGGATTACACCGCGACTGGCAACGGATGCAGACGTGACAGATGGCAAGACGCCGGAACCGGGTGGCAAACCCCTCGCGCTTGCACTGTCCCAACTCGCCTTGCGGCAAGGCTACGTTCTCCTTTACCTAGGTCCGCAGCAGAGCTATATCGACGCGCCCTTGGCTGCCTACCTCAAGGGTGTCATTTACCGTGGCGATAGCCTTTTCGATCTCTACAAGCGTCCGTTGCTTTTCGGTCTGCTGTCACTCGTCATCCAACTCCCGTTCGCTATCGCGAAGGACCTTCGACGGCGCAAAGAGCTGAGATACGGCCGACGACTGAAAGGCCCCGAGATGATGACGCCGAAGAAGTTCAACACCACGGTCAGAGGAGATGGAATAGGCATCAAGACCGACGGGATGAAGGCAATGATCCGGATACCGGAGCGAGCAGAGGCACAACACGTACAGATCATCGGAGATACCGGCGCAGGCAAGACCACGATCATGCTCCAAATCCTTCGCCAGATAAAACATCGTGGCGATTCAGCGATCGTCTATGACCCCGCGCGGGAGTTCGTACAGCGCTTTTATGACCCGAAGAATGGCGATGTCATCCTGAACCCGCTCGATAAGCGTTGCCCCTATTGGGGGCCAGCGGAGGAACTGCGCCGTCGCTCCGAAGCAAAAGCTCTCGCGGTCTCCCTGTTCCAATCGCCACAAGACAAGAAGGGTGAGTTTTTCATCGAGTTCCCGCAGAAGATTTTTGCCTTCCTGATGACCTACGGCCCAACTCCAGAGGAGTTGGTCAAGTGGATGTCTGACCCGGAGGAGATTGATCGAAGGCTAGAAGGGACGGAGCATGCTCATCTCATCGACCCGAAGGCGCATCAACAGCGGGCGGCTGTTCTTGGCTCGCTTGGACTGGTCGCCGACAGCCTTCGTCTCCTCCCAAAGAAGGGCCATGGAAACGGAGAATGGTCGGCAACGGAGTGGGCCGAGACCCGCCAGGGATGGGTTTTCATCACGTCGCTCCCCGCTGAACGCGAGGCACTCCGTCCGCTTCAGAGCCTATGGATCGACCTCCTGGTCTTGCGCCTTCTGAACGAACCGAAGGATGGCCAAAAGCGGGCATGGTTCGTGATCGATGAGTTGGCGAGTTTGCAGAGGCTGCCTCAGCTCCACACGGCCATTACAGAAAATCGAAAAAGCCAGAATCCCGTGATTCTGGGTTTCCAGGGTAAATCCCAACTGGAATACCTCTACGGCCATCTAGCTGAGGTTATGCTGTCCCAACCGGTAACCAGCGTTTGGCTGAAGACGAAGGAACCGACCGCGGGAGAGTGGGTCAGCAAGTTCATTGGGAAGGTTGAGATCGAGCGGCTGCGTGAAACCCACTTTGACGGTTCGCGGGCTGGGCGGAACTTCGCGCTGGACCGGCAGGTTGAGCCACTTGTGATGGAGTCCGAAATCTCCGGACTCGCGGATCTTCATGCCTACATGAAGTACGAGAACTATGTGACGTGCTTCTCGTTCCCGTACTTGGACATGCCGGTTGTCGCCACTGATTTCGATCGGCGCGACACGCCCGAGGACAGACTTCCCTACGATCCTAGAAACGTGGGAGCGGATAAACGCCAGAGCCCTCTTGAATTGAAACCGGATCCAAAAACCCCCGCACTGCCGCGGCGAAAATCGCCACGCACAGTGACGGAGGAACAACAGCGGGAGTCGGTTATCGGAGCAGACGACAACCGCCAACTAAGCCTCAATCTTGGGGTTAAAGAGCCATGTTAACCATCTCCAAACCACTTTCCGCTGGCCAGGCGCAGAGCTACCACTACACGGAGTTCACCGCCGAGCAGCAGAACTATTGGTCGCAGCATGGCACAACACCTCTCCAGTACGAGGGAATGAAGTTTTTTAAACGTTCGTAAACGAGTAAGACAATGCAGAGAACCGTCAAGCAGGACATTTATACCCGGATTACCAACCAGATCGTCAGCCACTTGGAAAAAGGCGTGAAGCCTTGGGTTCGGCCGTGGAATGCCGAACATGCGGCAGCACGGATCACCCGCCCACTCCGCCACAATGGGAAGCCCTACAGCGGAATCAACGTTCTCTCTCTGTGGGCAAGCGCCATGGCGCAGAACTTTGCCGCGCCCGTCTGGATGACCTTCAAACAGGCATCGGAGCTTGAAGCCCACATCCGCAAGGGCGAGAAAGGCTCGCTTGTCGTTTACGCAGATAGCATCAAGCGAAAAGAAACCGACGAAAAGACCGGCGACGAAATCGACTGGGAAATCCCGTTTCTCAAGGGATACACGGTTTTCAACGTCGAGCAGATCGAAGGTCTGCCGGAAGTTTATTATGCGAAAGCCGAACCTACACTCGACCCTGTGACCCGCATCGAACGCGCGGAAAAGTTGTTCGCAGGCCTGGGCGCAACCATTCGACACGGCGGAAATCGTGCGTTTTACAGCAACGCTGCCGATGTGATCCAGATGCCGCCATTCGAGAGCTTTCAGGACGCCAACAGTTACTACGTTACCCTTGCCCATGAATGCACCCACTGGACAGGCAGCAAGACCCGGCTCGACCGTGACTTCGGCGGTCATCGCTTTGGGAGCGAAGGTTACGCGGTCGAGGAGCTGGTTGCTGAGCTTGGGGCCGCGTTCTTGTGCGCCGATCTGGAGCTCTCTCTTGAACCGCGCGAGGACCATGCGTCCTATATCGCAACCTGGCTGAAAGTGTTGGCTACCGATAACCGAGCGGTGTTCACCGCCGCAGCCCACGCACAACGCGCCGCCGAATTTATCAACAACAGAGCAGCCGCCGCCGCGCAAGTCACCTCGACTTGCGCGGCATGATGTGAGTGCAGGGACCAGCGCTCCCATTAAGAATCTCCATCGGGGGCTCGATATCGGAAGCTTGCACCCGCTTTATTTTTTATTCGCAAACTGAGAAACTATCCGGAGGTTTCGGGTTTTAGTCCGCAATCGGCGTCGTCTCGCACCGCCTGGTCGCGATCACATCGTAGGTTCCACCTTAGTGTGGTTTCCGTATGGGCAGACGTGTCTCAATACGAGCAGCGCTCGCTGCCGCTGTGGTGGTAGTCCTAATTACTGCCTCGTACTACTTCGTCACCGTATACCGTCGAAAAGCAACTAGGAATGGCGTCACCTCCGCTGATGTGTACCATTCGGCAGACCCCCAGGTACTGCTCAAGTCCGCGGACCGTTTCTATTTTCTAAATAACGGACCCGCAGCTGAACCGCTTTATTCCAGAGCTGAGAAGCTGTTCTCGGAACGGGGCGATGCGCAGAATGAACTTCACGCTAAGGTCGGCCAGCTTAGATCAGAAGCCGAAACGATGTCGTTCGTTGACCTTTCACGTTTCTTGAACGAACAACTCCAGAATCCGATCGTCCAGAGTGACAAGAAACTGCGACTTTGGTGCTTGATCGCGAAGGGCTACACGGACATCGAGATTGACTACCGATCCTCAAAGCGCGACTGGCTAGAAGCGCAGGAAATCGCGAAGGACCTGGGCGAGGATCAATGGGTCACGAGGGCCTCCGGAGAATTGGGTCTAATTGGCTTCCTGGAAGGGAATCCCGGACGGGCGGCCAGACTTCTGGGTGGTGCACTCCTTTCTACCATGGCGAACGGTGACACCGCTGGCCAGGCACGCTTCCTAGACTTGCTTGGCAGAGGCTTCGAGGAAGTCAATCGCCACGCGGAAGCTCTGAAATTCTTCGACCGAGCAATCAAGCTAGCGGAGGCTGATCCTGACTGTGGACTTCCGTTCATGGGTTATGAAGGAAAAGCTCAAGCCCTGGTCTCATTGGGTAGAACCGAAGAGGCAGACGCGGTGCTTGAGAGTGCGCTGGTTAAAGCGCGATCACAAGAGAAGCGCGGACACGAGGCGCAATTACTGATTCTTCTGGGAAAACTGGCCGCACAGAAGGGCAACCGACTACAAGCGGTGAAGTATTTGGAGGACGCCGGTCAATTCGCGACCCAAGCTCAGTTCTACCGGATGGAAGCCGACGCCATGTTCGAACTGGCGCAAATTTATCGTGATGCGGGAGATCTTGTTGCAGCGGATGCGCGTGCCAGTCAGGGGCTTGCTGCGAGCCAGCGGGTTGGTGATCGTTATTATGTGCCTCGCAACTTGACGATGCTCGCTGATTTGAAGGCGCGCCGTGGGAACTTTGCCGAAGCAAATGCTCTCTACGAACAGGCGGAAGACGTGATAGAGGGAATGCTCATCAGCGTCGATGAACCATATTGGAACAGTTCCGTTGCGGCAGCGATGAGCGAGACCTACCTTCGACACTTTGAACTTGTCACCAAGGACGGTGACGCGCCCGGGGCGTTCGCAGTTCTGGAACGCGTTCGAGGCCGAACTCTCGCATGGGCTCTTAAAGATAGACGGGCGCTGCCCGCAACGGAATCAGGTCAGACAGCGTCGCTAGAAGACGACGTTGCGGGTCTCCAAGCCCGACTCATGCAGACCAGCAGCGCACCCGAACGAGAGCAATTGCTAGACAACCTTGTCGAATCCGAACGACGGCTCGGTCTGGCGTCGGCCACAGAAGACGTTCCCAACCGACGACTTCCTGTGCAGCCGGCAGCGTTGACGACGGTGGAAAACGACCTCCATCCAGATGAAGTGCTCCTGGAGTACGTGCTGGATGATCCCATCTCCTTTTGTATTTCGGTGACGCGCCGCGGCACACACGTTCAAACTCTCCCGATTCAGCGTAAGGCAGTCGAAAAACTAGCGGCGCAATTTATCGATGAGCTCCGGGTAAAGGGCGCGGGGATAGAGACCTCGAAACGTCTGTTCCAGGAACTCCTGGAGCCGATCCCCGAAGCGAAAACAGCAACAAGACTCATCGTTGCGCCGGACGGGGCGCTCAACCTTCTTCCATTTGAGGCACTGCGCGATAACGAGGGCGAGTATTTGTTGAAGACTCGCGTGATAAGTTATGTGCCTTCCGGAACCATACTTGATGTCTTGCGAAGAGCTAGAAAAAGCAAAAGCGCGATGAGTCCGTTCCTCGGTGTAGGTGATGTTGCCTACGAGAATCAAGGCGGAGCGGGCAGGCGAATCCCGGCTCCAGACTCCGTCCGCGGTCGGGTACTTCGTGGAGTGGCGGACCTGTCCGGGATGCGGCTTCAAGATCTTCCCCAAACTCGGGAAGAGGTCGAGGAAATCGGCAAACTTGTCGGACCGGACGCGGTAATCTTGCTGGGTAAGGACGCCACCGAAACTGCCTTCAAGAAAGAGCCACT
This sequence comes from Candidatus Acidiferrales bacterium, assembly GCA_035603655.1. GTDB lineage: Bacteria > Acidobacteriota > Terriglobia > Terriglobales > Acidobacteriaceae > Sulfotelmatobacter. The sequence goes on from DATNKA010000357.1 coordinate 9,508, forward strand.
TGACCAGTTTCGCGTTTTGCACCTAGCGGTCCACGGGTTCGCCGATACGCAGTATCCGGAGCGCTCGGCACTGGTGTTGGGGACGGACCCGAAATCCGGCGATGATGGACTGCTACAGGTACGCGAGATCATCAGATTGCGACTGAATGCCGAACTGACTACGCTATCCGCGTGCGACACGGGTGTCGGTAAACTACAGGGTCAAGAAGGCGTAAGCAATTTGGTTGAGGCGTTCCTGGTGGCAGGTTCAAAATCGGTCGTTGCAAGTTTATGGAGCGCCGACGACACTTTCGCGAGTGCTCTGATGGATCGCTTCTATCAGCGACTGGGCCGGGGCGAGGACACAGGTTCAGCTCTCAGAGACGCGAAGTTGGACATGCTGGCAAAGTACGGCCATCAGGTGAGCCCGTTCTATTGGGCTGCATTCGTCGCTATTGGGGAGACCTCCACACAGATTGGGATTAAACAGCAATGAACTTGACCCTCGAGGAGCGCACAAAGATTTTCGATAAGGTCTGTCGCTTGGTGGAAACCAAGCACTTCAATCCCTCTATGAACGGAGTGGATTGGAACGCGCTGGCTAAAGACCGTCGGGAGCAAATTCTCGCGTCCTCGGAACCGGAAACATTCGAAAAGGAAGTTCAGAGTCTCGTGGCTGAGCTTAAAACTAGTCACACGGGCTTCCGACATGCAGGAATGCGAAACATCCCGGCTCGGCACGCCATCAATGCAACCATGCAGCGCATCGCTGCGAACGGGAGTGAACGCTGGATGTTTCAGGATGTGCACCAAGGAGGCCCAGCCCATTCTGCGGGGATACGGCCTGGAGATTTGTTGCTCGGAAACGGTGAACGGGAAATTCGACCTCCGGAGGATCTAACGTTTTCGGTGGGCGAGTCGGTGAGCCTCCTGATCGACAAGCTCCACGGAGGACAGCAGTCAGTTAAAGTCCAACTGCCTGTGCCCAAATCAAAGACACATCCGGTCACCGCGCCCAAAGCAGTACACGCTGAAAAGCTGAGCGATGAAATTGGCATGCTCAAAGTTGCCATGTTCCCTGGCGTGATAGGGATTGACGTCGCCAAAGATATCGATCGTGCCATTGAGTCTCTGGACGGTTGTAACCGGCTCATCGTGGACCTCCGAGGAAACACCGGCGGAGGAATCGGCGGGCTTCGCCTGATGAGCTATTTGACCCCCGGACAACTTGAGGTTGGGTACAGTCTCACGCGGAAACGTCGCGAGCGCGGTTATTGCCGTGAGCAACTGACTCGGTTCGGACGGATTCCGTCCCACAAGGCGACTCTGATATGGTTAGCCGCCCGATATGCCTTCGTGGAAAAATCTATCCTCGTGGTCACCGAGGGACTCGGCCGGCGACGATTCCACGGTCGAGTCGTTATGCTGGTCAATGAGCACACCGCCAGCGCCGGCGAGATGGTCTCAGCCTTTGCGGAGGAAAATAATCTGGCGACCATCGTAGGAGCAAAAACGCCTGGCCGTCTCCTGAGTGGCAGCGCATATAAGGTTGGCCACGGATACATTCTTGGTTTGCCCGTAGCCGCTTACCTGACATGGCACGGTCGGATGCTGGAGAACAACGGCATCGTGCCGAAATTTTCTATTGAACTCTCACGGAAAGCCTTAAGCGAAGGAAGAGACACACAGCTCGAAACCGCAGTCCAAGTCGCCAAAGCTCTGTAGTCTCAGAATGGCAACGGGGACGAAATCCGTGAAGAGAGTGCTGATCTGCGCGATAGCCACTATTTGCCCCAAGAGCGGGTACAACAAGATGCGTGCAAGCGACCTGAAGAATCCGAATCCGGTCGTGCTTTCAGGTGGCAAGGCCAAACAAGCTCGCTGCAGGTCCGGAATTACAAATTTTGCGGTGCCTGCGAGGAGCGGTTCAATAAGGGCGGCGAGGCATGGTGAGCCGTTCTGGCTTCACGCCTTGTTGAATTCGAAGACCCCGACAGTGAATGGCGTTGCCTCTTGTTTTCCCAGGCGGGCATTTCCAGGAGTGAACATCGCGAAGCTTGTCAATCTTGCGTTGAGCATCTTCTGGCGTCGGACCCGGCGTTGGAGCGCAGTCGAAGGGGGACAGCCCGGCAATTCGAAATTAACGAGAATCTGAATCCACGCTCGCCGAAGTTCGTCACGGAATGAACGTGGAACGACCTAAGTCTTTCAGAATCAGTTCAGGCTATCGCGAAGTCTACACTACATTTTGAGAAAGATTTCAAACGTTCCGGCGGACTGAGGCCGAATCGCACCGTCTCGACCAGCGACCAGTAAGTGTGATCCTTACCGTCCTAGCTATGTTGATGAGGTGGCAAAAAGAGAGGCATACATGAACCTGCCTTCTCGCGTCATGGGCATGCCTGATCTCGCCCATCGTTGCGAGACCGCAACCGGCTGACCGAGAAAGCTGGCGATTTCCTTCCAGCCCTTGAGCCATTCGTTCTGAACCCTCGGCTTAGTTGCGGGAGGACCTTTCTTGGCTGGCTTTGTGTTCTTCTTCATGGGGATCGCATTCAGAGTAAACGGATAGAAAACCGCGTCCACTCAAGCCCTGGCTGTCGGACTCCGAGGAAATACGAACCCGGCGGGACGCGGCCGAGATCGACGTCAGCTCTCAGGACCACAATTTGGTCTTCGAGTTTAGCCGTGGCACCCGTGCGGAAAAGTTCGGCGCCACTTGGACTGAGCAGCGCTACATCGTAAGTCCCCTCGTTGCTTCCGATTGGTAGCTCCAAGTTCAGAGCCGTTGCGTTACGAGGAACCTCTAACGGCGGCTGACTCGTCTCAGGTTGGTTTTCTCCGCGAACTGTCGCTCGACCACGCAAATCAAGAACCACAACCGCCGCAGTTTCGACCTGCGGCCGAGATCGCACCCAGAACCATCCTGCTACCGCAACCATGAGAACCGCCGCCGCTGCTAGCCAAATCTGAGTACGCTGCCGATCCACTGCCTGCTTACGAAATTGTGTGAACTCTTGAAAGCATGGACTGCAGGAGCTGAAGTGATTGAGCCAACGATCCGCTTCTGATAGTGGCACCTTGTGAGCGGCTACTCCTCGCAGTACCGCAGAGTGGGGACAACCGATACGTTGTGGGTTTGGAAAGTCTCGGGATAAACCCCTCCCCAGTAGATCCAGTATCCGCCTTTCTTCGCCGTTGAATTCTTCTTGTACCTTCAGAACTTGCCTGCTTCCAGTTGGAGTCACAAAAGAAAAGCCAAGTTTAACGCGACCAATCAATGCAATCCACCTCAGAGCGACACAACGATCACGTAACGCCGCCCAGTCGGGCACGGAGTTTACCGATTGCATAACGAAATCGAAGTTTGACCTGGGGTTCGGTCAGGCGCAGTTGTGTCGCGATTTCCTTCCACGAATATCCGTACTGTCGAGCAGCCCAAACCTTGCGGGTCCACTCATCCATTTTCCGAACGGCTTCTTTGAGCTGGATCGATTGCTCCAGATCGCGTACCGCCTTTGAATCGTGGGCCTGCCGCAAACGCTCCAGATCATGACTCGAAGGAAGATGCTGCATCATCTGTAGTCTTCTGCGCTCTTTCTTTAGAGCGCGATTAAACCGATGATGGAAAGCACCGAAGAGATAAGCTTCCATGTTCTTTATTCGCCAGTTTTTCCCGTTGGACCGCTGAATCGTTTTCGCGACCGAACGCAACACTCCCTCCCAGACTTCAGAAGCAAAAGCAAGCGCTTCGTCAGAGCTTTTCCCCGGCTGCTCTCTATAGGCGTGAGCCCGGATGCGTGGCCACAAGCTCCGCGCGACAACTATCAATTCGGTGATCTCGTGCTGGGGAGCCGCGATAGGGGGGATAAAACTCGAAAGAACCCATTCCGGGCTCAACTCGCTGCTGGACATCTGAGAGGGCCTCAACCCGACTCAAAATTAGATGGCCACAAGTACAAATCGTGTCATGCCGACTAGTCAGTGTCAAGCATTCTCCTTGTCCAGCGGCCATTCCGGCCGTTGGTAAAAATAATTCTTTCTTGATACTTTTCCCCGCTCCCGGTTCCTTGGCTAGATGTAGGGTGTTGACCAATCTCTGCCGGTTAGGGAAGGAGCCTGGACAGTGTTCCCCAGGGTTGAAGTTCGTCACCTCCACGCAGTCATCGTCTTGGCAGAAGAGTTGAACTTCACTCGCGCCGCCGCCAGATTGCACATCACTCAGTCCGGATTCAGCAAGCAGATAAATGAGATCGAAGCACTGCACAGATTTCACTTATTCATCCGCACGAACAAGAAGAACGTAGAACTCACCGAAGTGGGCCGCATCTTCGTCGAAGAGGCTCGTCTGGCACTCTGGCACATCGACCGGGCCGTTCAGGCTGCGCGCGAGGGGAGCGATAGCATTTTGACCATTGGGCACTCACCGGACGCCGACCTGGGCTGGATTTCGGCGATTCTCGCAATCCGTCTGCCCAAGTACCCTAAACTCCGCATTCAGCTCATTAGCGAGTTCTCCAGCGAGTTGGTTCAGCGCGTGACAGCAGGCGACCTGAATCTGGCATTGGTAACAGCACCGCCTGAAAGCTCTCGGATCACGGCTGCGGCGTTCGCTCAGACGCATCTCTATGCCGCACTCCCGCAGACCCACTCAGCGGCTCAAAAGGAAACAATTGCTTTCCAAGATTTGGCAAGAGACGAATGGATTCTATTTGCTCGGCGATCTCATCCTGTCGTTCGTGACGCAATCATGGACGCGGCACATCGTCAGGGCGTCGCTCCGAAGCACGCGCACGATATCCTTACCGCCCAAGAAGCAATTCACCTGGTATCTCAGCACGTTGGAGTGGCAATCGTGACCAAGCCTGCCTCAGTGGGCCTCGGCGCTGAAGGTGTGGTTATAAGGCCGCTGGCAGATCCGTCGTTGTCTTTCGAAACATGCTTAATTATGAGAGCCAACGAAGATTCGCGGTTGGCGAACGATTTCGGCCGCTCATTCCTCCAGAAATGTGCAGCGCCGCGTCTGCTGCCGATGCAACTGCCTCTACCGCTGCCTGCTTAGCTTCAATACACAACACCGGCCGAAGCTAATGCCGCCTTCGCGGGCGGCATGGGGCAACATCTCCTGAAACTTTTTCTGCGTGGAGCCTTTGCCGTAGAGAGAGACTGCCGGTGAAGGCCTTCTCGGATCCATCTCTTTCGCTTTTCGCGAACGCGAGAAAAAACGCCGTCCTGATCCTCCGCAAGATCGCCAGCTCATTAGCAAGATCAACCAGCAGAAACTCGGGAGAAAGTTGTCTTGGAACGTTAGATCGGGGCTCGAAAGTGACCATCCGATTGCCGAGCAGAAATGTCCCATGCCGTTTCTGATTGTAGACAACCTGTTGGTTGCAGAGTTGGATTGTCCCAAGTCCCAGCTGGTTGTACGCATTCGAGGAGGTAACATAATTCCTGTCTCATCGCCGAGGCCATGGGAATCAGCAACTCGTCCGCTTTCAGGACCCAACCGTCCGGCGTCGCCCGGCTGAGTTCAACACCACTGTCCCGCTCCGCATTGCGCTCTGTCGATATAGCGGCTGATGATCGCAATGCTTGCTGACCACCGTGCCGATCACGATCTGATCAGTGGCCAGGCACTTCTCGAGGATTCGTGAGGGCAGCGAAGCCGAGCCCCGCAAAGGAAGCGCTATGGCCCTGACAATTGTTACGACCAAAAAACGAGCCTCAGGCGCTTTATGACAGTCCTAGGTCACATTTATGTGATTTAGAGCACGTCGTCATTACTAAGGTAAGGCCAGCATTTATTTCTCTCTTCCACAGTGGTGGTCACTTATGCGGGACAACAGAGGAAGCTGACACACCGCAGGCACCCTATTCTACAGGGAAATCATGCGGACTCCGCAGTAACGCCTTTCGTAACTTTCACTTTATCCGTATTGTTCTCACACTAAACTCCACATGTTCTCATTCCGCTTGGGTTCGTCTTGAATAACGCACGACCGAAGCAACACCGCACCCGACCGTTGCAGCGTGCCGAAACACGTGAGTGGTGGTTGTGGGGATTTGCTATCACAGTCACGTTGGTGTTGACGGTTGGCATTGTGTCGCTGACCTTCCCCGGCAATCAACTCCTACGAAACGCCGAGTGGTTTGATCTCAAGGAGTGGGTTCGCGGCCTGGCATGCCTTGTGCTTCTCTTCGACACGTATACGATTTATCAGCAACTCCAGCTCCAGCGCATTCGGCGCGAACTGACCGAGCGCAATCAGCTTTTTGAAGTCATCACCGAGAACGCAGCCGATATGATTGCGGTCATCGATGGCGCTGGGAATCGAGTCTACAACAGCCCGGCGTACCAAAAGGTTCTGGGCTATTCGTTGGAGGAATTAAAATCGACTTCCTCGATCGAGCAAATTCACCCCGAAGATCAGCAACGCGTTCTGGAAGCGGCGGCCAAAGCGAGAATCACCGGACGAGGCGAGCGGCTTGAATACCGCATACGCCACAAGGATGGGACATGGCTGATTCTAGAATCCGTCGCCACCGCGATTCAAAGTGAAGAAGGTCTGGCTGAGAGACTGGTCATCGTCAATCGTGATATCACGGAGCGTAAGCGGGCGGAAGAGGCGCTCGCGCACAATGCCTTGCATGACGCTCTCACTAACCTGCCGAATCGCACCCTGGTTCTGGAACGGGTGCGACATGCGCTTGCCTTATCCCAGAGGCATAGCAGCTATAAATTCGCTGTTTTGTTCATTGATCTTGATGAATTCAAGGTCTTCAACGACAGTTTGGGCCACGCGGCAGGAGACGCCCTCCTCATACAAATTGCGCGCCGGTTAACGGTTTCCATTCGAAGTGCTGATACGGTCTCGCGTCCGGTGCAAATGGGAGATCCAGGCACTTTTGTGAGCGTGGCAAGACTTGGCGGCGATGAGTTCACCGTGCTGCTGGAGGACATCAAAGATTGCGGCGATGCCATTCGGGTAGCTGAGCGCATCCAGGAGCGATTGAAGATTCCCTTTGTTGTAGAAGGACAAGAGGCGGTGATTACCGCCAGTATCGGGATCGCCTTTTGCGCAACTTCATACATCAATCCGGAAGATTTGGTACGCGACGCAGAGATAGCGATGTACCGAGCCAAGCGCGAAGGAAAAGCCCGCTGTCAGGTCTTTGATAACGCAATGCACACCCTTGCGGTCAAAAGATTGCAGCTCGAAACGGACCTACGCCGGGCGCTGGAGCTGGGTGAATTTCGAGTTCACTATCAACCCATTGTTTCGTTACAGAGCGGCCAGATTGTTGGATTCGAGGCACTCAGCAGATGGCAGCGGCCGGAAGGCCTCCTGTCACCTGCCCATTTCATCCAGATTGCTGAACAGACTGGGATTATCCTGCCAATGAACCGCCTGTTGCTGCGCGAAGCATGCTTGCAGCTTCGAGCATGGCACCTTCAATTTCCTTGCGATCCACCGTTGACGATGAGCGTGAACATCACTCCAAAAGAGTTTGCCCAGCCAGACCTCGCGGATCAGATCGGCGCTATTCTGGTCGAAGTTGGAATTGATCCGAGCAGTATCAACGTAGAGATCACGGAAACCATCGCCATGGCAGACCCACAAAGGTCGAGCCTTCTTCTGTCGGAACTGAAGGCATTGGGAGTTCACATGAGTATCGACGATTTCGGTACGGGGTACTCTTCCCTGAGCCGACTGCAGGGATTCCCGGTGGACACGTTGAAGATTGATCGCACCTTCGTTTCAAAGATTGACACCGACCGCGAAACAAGACAGATCGTGCGCATCATCATTATGCTGGCTCACAACCTTGGTCTTAAGGTCGTAGCCGAGGGCGCTGAAACGGCAGAACAAGTCAGCTTGCTCAAACAGCTCAAGTGCGAACTCGTGCAAGGTTACTTCTTCGCCCGACCCGGAGACCACGTCGCTGCTCAAGCCTTTTTGATGAGCAAGTATAAAGCGGGAGCGTCGTCCGTTGCTACGGCAGCCGTGTGATGGCGGAAAAGGCCGAGTGTGAGGGCCGCGGGCGATTCGGCCAGGTTGAGGCGTTTACGAAAAACTTGCACGGTCATGTTGCGGTACTCCGCGACGCACAGGTCGGACAGTAACTTCCTAAGAGTCTTCCATTATCTAATTATTGATCACCCCCCCGAGCTCAACGACAAATCATTCTGATCCCAATACAATCAGCTTCGCAGCGATTTTCCTACGGGCTGAGGCTGACATGGTGCGCCTCACATTTGCCGAAGCCGTTGTTTTCGTTGCCTGCTGTGAGTATGCGGCAGGCTTTCGTGCTTGGAGTCAATCGACCAACGCTCGCGGAATGCCCATCCCGGGCTGTTGGGCAGCATTCTTCGTCTAAGTCACTCGCTGTTTTGCGTCCGGCAACCAGACCCGTCGGTTATTAGTCTACCGGCTGGGAGGCGCAGTAGACTTGCGCACAACGAGTTCCGGTTCGATCAGAATTTCGGAGACGTACTTTATTCTTCCCTCGATCCGTTCGAGCAAAGTGCGAGCCGCGATCTCGCCCATTCGGTGCAAGGGTTGTCTTACCGTGGTGAGGGGTGGAGTGATAAAGCCGGCGCTCTGAATATCGTCGAAGCCGACCACGGACAGGTCCTGAGGTACACGCAGGCCCGCTTCCTGAAAGGCACAGATCGAACCAATGGCAGAAATATCGTTGTAGGCGAATAATGCGGTGAAAGGTTGCTTGCGAGCCAGCAATCGCTGGGCAAAAGGGTACCCGAGGTTTGGTGTGGAATCGGCGCCTTCCAGTTGTACAACTAGCTCTGGCCTGATTCGAATACCCAGCTTCTTAGAAGTTTCGCATATAGCATTCCATCGGGCGTCGGAATCGGAACTTATTGCTGAACCCCTCATGAAGGCGATTTTTTCGTGCCCCAGTTCGACCAGATGTTCCAGCGCCAAAGAAGCGGCACGATGGTGATCCAGAACGATATTGGTCACTCCTTTGAGACTGCGATGGCCGGCAACCGACACGGTTGGAAGAGATGGTTCTTCGCTCAGTAGAGTATCGACGGTAATGAAGCCCTCGACTCCACGTTCCCGAAGCATGGTCGAGTAGGTTTCAAGCAGTGTGTGGTCGTGACGGTGTGCCACGGTAAGGAAGAAAAAATTATGCTGTTTCAGATAATGCTCGACGCCACTCATCACAATCGAACCATAGGCATCGCCAATCTCCTCCAAAATCACACCAATCGTGTAAGTCCGATTAGCCCGAAGGGAACGAGCAAGAAAATTCGGCCGATATTTGAGTTCATTGGCCGCCGTCAGAACGCGTTGTTTGGTATGCGCTGGGACCGACCGCGCAGCTGACGAGTTATTCAAAACGGCAGAAACAGTGCTGGCGGTGAGCCCAACGTGTGCTGCCACAGATTTCAGCGTAACGGTGCCGGTTTTTTTGCCGGGGTCCGTCTTTCTCTTGGCAGATTTCATCCGTTAGCTGTCCCTGCTTCCCGATCTTCCAGATTTTCCGCACTTCTCCGCTTCGGAAGTCCGGACCGGATTGTACCGTAAGAAATGTGCGCCTCCCAAAGCAAACCCTCCTTTAGAATATCGATATTTTTCTCTTGACAACGAAAGGCACTTAAAGATAAACATTCGTGGAGCGTTGAATAGTATAGAAGTATTAGCGCGGAAAGCTACTAGAACAACGATATTCCTATTCCCCGAGTTTTGTTGCCACGGGGGCGAAATTAGGGTTCTCGGTACAGCCGCGGAATCTAATCGGTTAACGCCGCAAATCCGTCCGTGTAGACGGAATCGACTGCTTGGGAGGAACTCCATGACGAGCTTTGTTCGCTGGGCGCTTGCCTTGTGTCTTCTTGTAGGCATCTCCGCACCATCCTTTTCACAGAGCCGAAATACCGGTGAGATTCGCGGAACGGTGTCGGCGGGCGGAGCCGCGGTAGAGGGAGCCAGCGTCATTCTGACAAATGTCGAAACGGGTGAGACCAAGGAATTCCTCACGAATCAGGACGGTATCTACGATACGGTTTCGACCCCTGCGGGAAATTACAACATCAGTTTCGTTGCCAAAGGCTTCAAGAAACTTGTCCGCGGTCCCTTCACCCTCCAGGTAGACGTGATCACCGAGGATGCCCACCTGGACGTGGGTAACGTTTCCGAAACAGTAACCGTAACCGCGGAAGGCGTGCCGTTACTGGAAACCGAAACCGGCCAGCGAGGGTCAATCTTAGAAGCTCAAACCATAAGCAAGCTCCCCCAGATAGGAGCTGGAATCACCGGCAATGACTGGGCCAACTTCAATATCCTGCTCCCTGGGGCGGGAAGCTCTTCCACTCAGCCCTCCTCAGAGGGCAGTGGCGCATACAACGCCGGAGATGCTGTCTCGATCAACGGAAACCTGCCCAATTACGCCAACTATCTGCAGGACGGCGGCGTAGTCCAGTTGCCGGTGAGCAACAACGTTGACAACACGTTGTTTGAGGCCTTGTCGGAAGTTCAGATCACAACCTCGTCGTTCTCGTCGGAATATGGCATTGGTGGGGCCGTATTCAATCAGATCACCAAGAGCGGAACCAATCGCTTTCACGGGTCAGCTTACGAGTATTGGCAGAACAACATTCTGAATGCAGCCCCTCATTTCGGCATTCCGGACAGCACCGGTACCGGCTTCACTCCACAACAGGCGCCGTTTTTTCGTTATGACGAGTACGGCGGCTCCATCGGCGGTCCGATCCTCAAGAACAAATTGTTCTTCTTCTTCGTCTACGACAAGATCTATAACAACGGATCGACAAGCGCCACTAATGGCACCGCCCCGACGCTGGCCGAACGAGGAATGGGGAGTGCGCACCCCGGTGCCTACGATTTCAGCGCAACGGGTCTTCCGACTCTGTACGACCCCACCAGTTGCAGCACTGCAGGTTGTACCCGCATCTCATTCGCAGCGGAGAACACGGGAGCGCTTGCAGGCGTAAACGCGATTCCGGGCAGCCGCATAGACCCCGTGGCGGCGAAGATTCTGAGCTTTTATCCTGCTCCTAACGCCGGCGGCGTGGGCGCCCTTACGAATAATTTTTCCACCATTCTGCCGGCCCCCAACCCCAATAAGAGATTTTTCGGACGCATCGACTACGATGTCTCCGAAAAGAATCGCATAAGTTTCTCAATCAGCCAGAAGGATAACCCGGCACTCAATAAGGGCGGTCCGTTCCCCTGTCCGCTCAACTGCTTCTCCGGGGACATAGACGGCTACAACGCTCAAGTTACAGATACCTACACAATTAGCCCGACAATGGTGAATTCGCTTCGGATGGCTTATACCAAACAGGGCAACTGGTTTGTTCCCGATACCATCGGGTTTAACGCGGCCAGTGTGCTTGGTTTGCAATATGCTGAGGCGAATGTTTTCCCCCAGATCAACGTTGGCGGAGCCGGCCTGTGTTGCTCGCAGCTGGCCCCCGGAACCAACGCCATATACATTGAAAACCTGTACGATCCATCGGATGTTTTAACCCTGGTCCGTGGCAAGCACATCCTGAAGTTCGGTGCCGAGGTGCTCATGGGCGAGGGCAATGTAACGCCTTGGGGGAACATCACTTCGGGGAATTTCACCTTCACCGGGAACTACACGGCGCAAAATGGCGTAACAGCGGGAACGACCGGAGCCGGACTGGCTGATTTCTTGCTTGGCGACGTTCAAAACTGGAGCGCGACCAATCAGACTAAGTCCTATGCGCGATTGAAGAGTCCGCAGCTATTCGTGCAAGATGACTTCAAGCTCCGGCCGAATCTCACACTGAATCTTGGCTTGCGCTATACAGCTACCACCGGATTTACCGAGACTAACAACAGCCTGGGAGGGTTCGATCCCGATATTCCCCTTGCCTGCGCCGCCTGCGGCGCCTACAACGGCACGTTAGGCTCGCTGTGGTTCGCTCCCCAAGATCATCGAGACTCATTGCAGAAGCCGATTTACGACATCTTCCTGCCCCGTGTCGGCTTCGCTTGGTCTGTGAAGAACGATACAGTCGTCCGAGGCGGCTTTGGAATTTACTCCTATAACTTTAGTCAGGATGACTACGGCAATGGAATAGGCTTTGGAGCGGTCTCGACCAGCAAGGGGAACGCCTCGGATCCCCTCCAGGGTACTGGTCCCGCTCCACTCGTTACTCTCTCCGAGTCTGCTGCTGCGGCTGCTCCCGTGCTGAACTATGTGGTTGGTTCGCCGAATGCGAAGAATGTCGCCGAGTACGTCAATCCTGCCTCCCCCTCGAATCAGACTTACGTGCCATATAACGTGCCCGTGGCTAAGATCGATGAATGGCAGTTAAGCGTTGAGCATCGATTCCTGGGTAATTACATGGCTTCGATTGCCTACGTCGGTAGCCATGCCTGGAACCTGCAGTTCCCAACGGACCTTAACCAAATAACCAGCCCAGCGGGTCTGGCCGCAAGCGTGGCCCATGGCTCAGTCGTTCAAGCCGATCGCCCGTTTCCTGCCTGGGGAACACTTACCGGAAACAATTACAATGCCACGTCCAACTACAATTCGCTACAACTGCAGACTAGCAAACGTTACTCCAATGGATTGAGCTTCAGTGTCAACTACGTCTGGTCCCATTTCCTCGACGAGCAGGATTCAGGCGGATGGGGCAGCCGCGGAGGGACGCAGTATTGGCAGATTGGGAATAACCCGTCGGCTAATTACGGTAACTCGAATTTCGACACCCCGAACGCATTCAAGGGTTATGCTTCTTACGATTTACCCTTTGGAAGAGGGAAAGCCTATCTGAGCGGCCATGCGGTGGAAGATGAGATCGTCGGCGGATGGCGCGTATCAGGAACGTTTCTTGCCCAGAGCGGAAGTCCGTTCACCGTCGTCAACAATACCAACTCCAACTCAACGTTCACTGGCTGCGGCCAGGGCGGCACCGCCTCAGGCGGTGACGTCAACAACGGCTGCAATTGGTTTCCAAATGTTATAGCCAGCACCAGCGTCAGCCATCCCGGTCCAAATGAATGGTTTAACACTGCGGCCTTTGCCAACGCCGCACCCGCCGGCCAGTTCGCGTTCGGCGATGAGGTTAGAAACTCGCTGAGAGGGCCGCGCCTAGTAGTCTTCAACATGTCATTGGCTAAGGACTTTAACTTCGGCGAGCGGGTTCACCTTGAAGTGCGCTCGGACTGGGTTAATGTCTTCAACCATCCCAGCCTCAACATTCCCGGCCAGAGCTTCGGCGGGGCTAATTTCGGGCAGATCAATGACGCGACCCTGGGCAACGGCGTCGCGGTTGCTCCTCGCAGTGGTCAGCTCAGCGCGCGCGTCACGTTCTAGCAGAACGCAATCAGGGCAGGGACAGCATGACTGCTGTCCCTGCCTGGCTCTGTGCTCGCGGACAAATCCGGGAATGGGCCTGACCGACCGTACAATCGTGAAATGAGCACCAGAGAAGTTGTTGCCTCGTTTTGGGTCATCCTGTTTCTGGGGTTGCTTTCGGCTTTCTCTCAAACCAACCCTGGCCGGCAGCAGGAAATCGAATCGCACAATC
>DATNKA010000358.1:0-7454 GCA_035603655.1 Candidatus Acidiferrales bacterium
CAACTCTGTGCTGGTGCGTATGCTGCAACGGGCGCAGGAGTACATGCCCGGTTTGGCTCGGATATCTGCCGTCCGAACGTGGACTGGGTTTCGTGCCGCTACAGCGGACAAGTTGCCAATGATTGGTCCGTGGACAGGAGACAAGTCCATCTTCCTCGCGACCGGGCACGAAGGGTTGGGAATTACAACATCGTTGGGAACGGCTCGTCTTCTTGCTGATCAAATCACCGGAATACAGTCGGAGATCCCCATCGAACCTTACCTGCCCTCCCGAACCGTAAAGGAGCACGTGCATGCCTAGTCAGGCCACGCCTACTCAGGTCACTGCGATGGTCAACCATGTGCCGGTTGTGGTGCCCTCGGGCACGACCGTCGCGGTCGCTATCGTGCTTGCTGGACAAGCTTGCCGAACGTCGGTCACTGGTGAGCCGCGCGGCCCCTTGTGTGGCATGGGAATTTGCTTTGAATGTCGCGTAACTATCGACGGACAATTGCATTGCCGGAGCTGTCAAGTGCTGTGCGAACAAGGCATGGAAGTAGATACCGAGAAGTGAAAAGATGATGCGCGAAGCGAGACATCATTTCGACGTTCTTGTCATTGGGGGAGGGCCAGCGGGCATGGCCGCCGCCGCTCGTGCGGCGGAGTGTGGCGTCCGGGTTGGGATCATCGATGACAACTTCGGCCTTGGCGGGCAGATTTGGCGGAGCCATTCTGACGACAAGCAAAAGCACGACAATCCGAGAGATGCGCAACGCGGAGAAGCTGCGAGATGGGCTAATCGGGTGCGTATTTCCGGAGTAACCGCTCTCTGTGAGTGGCGTGTCGTGCATCAGCCGGAGACAGGTGTCCTGTTAGCGGAGAATCTCGATGGTTTCTGCGAACTTACCTACGCGAATCTGATACTTGCAACCGGAGCGAGGGAGCGGTTCCTACCGTTTCCGGGTTGGACATTGCCCAACGTGATGGGTGCCGGTGGTCTGCAAGCAATGGTCAAGTGTGGCCTGCCGATTCGCGGCAAACGCGTGATCATCGCTGGTACCGGTCCTTTGCTCCTGGCGGTTGCGGCGTACCTCCGCCAGCATGGCGCCGAGATAGCGGTGATTTGCGAGCAGGCATCCTGGGGAAGCTTGGCCAAGTTTGGCGTGGCACTGTTTAACTGGCCCGCCAAAATGCTTCAAGCGCTCCATCTGAAACGAGAGATCGCTGGCGTTCCATTTGCTACAAACAGTTGGCCGGTCGCCGCACACGGCAAGAAGGCTCTCGAAAGCGTAACCATTTCGCGAGCTGGCAGCGTCGAAAATATCCCGTGTGATTACCTTGGCTGCGGTTTTCATCTGGTTCCCAACGTCGAATTAGCGTTGCTGCTCGGGTGTGGGCTCCGCAATGGTTTCGTCGAAGTCGATGATTTTCAGAAGACGACCGTGTCATCGGTTTTCTGCGCTGGGGAACTGACGAGCATTGGAGGCGTAGAACTGGCGCTGATCGAAGGTCAGATCGCGGGCCTGGCCGCCGCCGAGCGTACCAGCGAAGCGAAAGCGTTGTTCGGAGACCGCCAGAATGCGCGCCGTTTTGCCCAATTGCTGGACCGCACCTTCCGCCTGCGTTCGAAGCTGAGGAGTCTGCCTTTGCCCGAAACCATTGTTTGCCGTTGCGAAGATGTTTCCTGCTCGCGTCTTCGCGGGCACACTTCGTGGCGCGCCGCCAAGCTGCACACGCGCTGCGGTATGGGTGCCTGCCAGGGCCGGGTGTGCGGCCCGGCGACGCAATTTCTCTTTGAATGGACTCCGGACTCGGTTCGACCACCCGTTTTCCCGGCCCGCATTGAAACCTTAGCGGCCATCGCCGGCCAGTTGGAAATGCTGCAAAGCCAAGGAACAGGAGAATACTGATGAATTGGAAGGGCGTGATCCCTGCAATCACCACTGACTTTACCGAGGATCTTCGTGTCGATCACAGCTTCATGACGAAGCACTGCCGCTGGCTCTTGGACAACGGTTGCGCCGGCGTTGTGGCGCTCGGTTCCTTGGGGGAGGGCGCGGCCTTGTCGTTTGACGAGAAGGGGGAGATTCTGCGTACCTGCGTCAGCGCGGTCCATGGGCGTGGACCGGTAGTGGCTTCCATTTCGGCGCTTACGACGTCTGAAGCGGTGGCGTTGGCGAAAGCGGCCGCTGATCTAGGGTGCGATGCCCTGATGGTGCTTCCGCCCTATGTCTATCAGGGCAATTGGCGTGAGATGAAAACCCACGTCGCGACCGTCTTTGCGGCGACACCTCTTTCCTGCATGCTCTACAACAACCCAATCGCCTACGGAACCGATTTCCTTCCCGAACAGATTCGCGAGTTGGCGGCAGAATATGAGAACTTCGAAGCTGTAAAGGAGTCGAGCACCGATGCCAGGCGCGTATCTGCCATTCGCGCGCTCATCGATCGCCGCTTGGAGATCTCAGTGGGCGTTGATGACGCCGTGCTAGAGGCGATCGGAGTGGGAGCAACCGGTTGGATTGCCGGCCTCGCCAATGCATTGCCCCGGGAATCGGTTGACCTTTTCAACTGTGGTATGAATGGAGAGAGCGATAAAGCGTTTGATTTGTATCGCTGGTTCTTGCCACTGCTGCGCATGGATACGGTTCCGAACTTCGTTCAACTCATCAAACTTGTCCAAACCGAGGTAGGCATGGGGAATCCCCGTGTACGTCCGCCGCGCCTCGAATTGGTGGGCGACGAACTCAAGCAGGCGGTGGCGATTATTCGTAGCGCCTTGGAGTCAAGGCCGCTACTCGCGGGTAACTACGCCTTACCCACCCTAAAGTAGATCAGAATGACAAGACTTGCTGGTCGATCACTGATTGGGTTTAGAGACGGCAACGGTTCCGGAGAGCCGTTCTACGCCACGGACCCCACTAACGGGCGACCTTTGCAGCCGGGATACATTGCGGCAACTCGCAAAGAAGTAGAACTTACCGCTCTCCTCGCGTCCGAGGCCTTTACCGGCTACGGTCGTGTGCCAGGACCTGAGCGCGCTGCCTTCCTGCGCAAGATCGCGGCCAAGATAGAGTCAATCGCAGGTGACGTAGTCGAACGCGCAGGGCAGGAAACTGCTCTGCCGCAAGCGCGCTTGCAAGGCGAGACTGCGCGCACTTGCGCTCAACTCCGGCTGTTTGCAGAGGTAGCGGAGGAGGGTTCTTGGGTTGCCGCGCGGATTGACCGTGCCGACCCCGAGCGCAAGCCCGCCGCCAAGCCAGATATCCGTTCCATGCTGCGTCCGCTGGGCCCAGTCGTCGTGTTCGGAGCGAGTAACTTCCCTTTGGCTTTCTCCGTAGCGGGAGGGGATACCGCTTCCGCGCTCGCATCTGGGAATCCGGTGATCGTCAAGGCGCATGCGGCGCATCCTGGTACAAGCGAACTTGTCGGGCAGATGGTTCGAGAAAGCGTTCGAGAGTGCGGCCTGCCGGAAGGAGTCTTCTCGCTTCTGTTTGACGGCGGCACGGATGTCGGCACAGCCCTGGTGAAGCATCCTTTAGTAAAAGCCGGCGGCTTCACCGGATCACGCGCGGCGGGAAGAGTTTTGATGGACGTGGCGGCCGCGCGCCCCGAGCCGATTCCATTCTATGCGGAAATGAGCAGCACCAATCCCGTCTTTATTTTGCCGGGCGCGTTGCGGCAACGCGGCGAACCAATTGCGGCCGGACTGCACGCCTCCTTTACCATGGGCGCCGGCCAGTTCTGTACCAAGCCGGGAATGATATTTCTTCCGCAGGGCGGCGAAGCTGCCTCGTTCACGGATAGGTTGCGGCAACTGGTCGCTGGATCGGCGCCCTTCCATCTGCTGACCGAAAGAATTCATTCTTCTTACGATTCCGCGCTCGCCGATCGGAAGGCGGACGGTTCAGTCACGCTCCTTGCCGAGGCTCAGAAGGCGTCGCAGGCCGCAGGTTTTGCCGTAGGTTCAGCGCTTTTTGAAACGGATGCGGCTACCTTCCTCGAGGCGCACCTTGATACGGAGATCTTTGGCCCCACCACGCTGCTCGTACAGAACTTGAGCCGGGATCAGATTCTTGCGATCGCCCACTCTCTTGATGGCCATCTCACAGCCACGATTCATGGCACGGAACAGGATCTGCATGATTTCGCCGACCTCATCGCGATCCTTGAGAACAAGGTCGGACGGCTTGTCTTTAACGGGTTTCCCACCGGAGTCGAGGTCTGCCACGCTATGGTTCATGGAGGCCCGTATCCTTCGACCTCGGATGGTCGCTCCACGTCGGTTGGAACTCAGGCGATTTTCAGGTTTACACGGCCGGTCTGCTATCAGGGGTTTCCCGACGAAGCGCTGCCACAGGAATTGAAGAACGCGAATCCCCTGGGAATCTGGCGCATGGTGGATGGACAAATGACGCGAGAGGCGACGTGGCCGGCGCTCTCGATTCAAAGATGATTCAAAGATTAAAGATAGAAATCATTCATCGGGTACTTTCGCTTGCGTTTGGAGTGAAGTCAGCGATCCCAACTTTGACCACCGTACCACGCGGTTTGGGTTTCGCATCATCAGTGTTGTTTCCCGCTACAGGGGCGGTTGCTGGTTGTTCGGTCCAAACGCCATAAACGCGGCCGCCCCATGCCGCGATCCCCGAGTAGTCGCCGAAGAAAAATCCTCCCGCTTCGAAGGGATCGGTGGTCCACGCGTAATTCTCAAAGCTCAATCCGCCATCGGTCGAACGCGCCAATACAACAATCTGCCTTCGATTCTCCCGATCTCCCCGCCGGTCGTAAAAAACAATGTTGGCTGCGCCGTCCGTCGGATCGACTGCGAGCCATTGAAAAAACTGGTCCGCACCGTTGTGGACACCATCATTGTTCACCCGCACCGGAGCGCTCCAGGTTTTCCCCTCATCGGTGGAGGTTGCACAGAAAACATCGACGTCACCATTGCGGTAGTCGCTCCAGGTCACGAAGAGCCTACGGCTGCGGGGATCGACGGCAATCTGCGGAAAACCATTGGCCCTATCCAGTGTCTGCACTCCGAACATGATTGGCGCTGTATGGATAATCGGTCGAGCAGGAGAGAAGCTTTTCCCACCGTCACGCGACGAGGCGAGCACAATGTCGTTGTCCTCGCTCCAAACCGCATACAGAGTGCCATCCGGACTAACTGCTCCGGCGAATCCTTCGGCCGCGCCGTTATCATCGCGTGGCAGTCCAGGACGACTGTCGATTTCTATCGGCTTCGACCAGGTTTGTCCATCGTCGGTAGAACGAGACAGTAATATCTCGGAGTCGGTTAGAGTCCATCGCGTCCAACCTACGTAGAGATTCCCTGAATAGGGGCCCTTGCTTGTGTCCGACACGATGTAGGGCTTGTCTTCCCACGGCATGCCCGGCTCGGTAGCGTGTTCAATGACCGGGATGTGGTTCGCTTCCCAAGTCTTGCCGCCATCGACCGACCGCCGGACGAAGAGACCGTTCCGCGTTGCGTTGTGTGCCCAATAGCTGAATGTGCCCAGCTTGTCGAATGCCATGTAGCAGATAAACGCATGTCCTTTTCTGTCGAAAGCTGTGGATACATCTCCCGAAACCCGGTAGTTCGGTGGCTCCACGCCTTCTGCCGGATGCCAGGTGCGACCCGCATCTTGAGAATAGGAGGCATGAGCGTTGTCTTGAAAAACGGCCACGACCTGCTGTGAGTTGACAGGATTAATCGCAATCGCCGGCTCCGTAAAATAGCCAGGGGTTGGGGTCAAGAAAAACACTTCCGCTCCAGGAGCCTTTGGCAGCGCTTGGCCATCGAGCAACGCGGTTAACCCGAGAACGCCAACCGACGTGGAAAACAACCTGATACCCCGACAGAGTTGCCGACAGAATGGAGCTCTCAATCTTTGGATCATGGGACGAGACAGTCTCCTAAGTCTTGGTGTTTCGACTTAAACACTTGATTGACCAGCGGCGTGTACGTCGAAAAGTTCTCACACCTTCTAACATAGCGTACATGCCTTACTGCCTCAAGAATCCCCATCCACACCGGAGCAATTTCGTGGAAGATTCTAGAGTCAGGTTAAGTCAGGTTCTGGTCCGGCGGTTTGGTTCCGAAGATGCTACGACTGCTTGTTGGGAGCCGTTCGTGTCGCGATTTTTCAATTGGTTATGGTGAATCGTTCCTGTCATGGCAGTAAGCACCACGACTTCGAGACAGCATCTATTCTTGATCCATTCATGATCCACGAACAGCTCCCATCCCTTGGCTGAAACTGCTTTTGGTAGCCATCCGTATCGCGTCGTTTGCAACTTACCGCCAACTGCGGCCCTTTCACGGCGGTAACCCAGGTTCAAATCCCGTCGGGGACGCCAATTTCAATTGCTCTTCTGCAATCAGCCACTTCTCAACCCCGCCAGCCGACTCTGAATCGCAGGCGCGAAGTGCATACTCGCGCCACCTTCGACGCCCCAACCACGCGCTGCGGCATCCCTATAATGATCGGCGAAATTGTTAGGGATACGTCGAGTAGTGTCCCTTCTTTGCGCATGCGCAAGTTTCGAAGTGTGTGATCTGCTGGCCTCGCCTCAGCCGCTCAAGAATGTTTGCTTCCTCGTCTCGGCGATCTGCCGGAACGATAAGAGTAATGTGTTGGCCAACGGCTTCTTCCGCCGTGTAGCCGACCATTCAGCGGCCTTATTCCAACTCGTGATAATGCCATCTAGACCCTTGCGGATGATGGCATCCTCTGAGCAATCCACGATAGCAGCAGCAAATTGCTTGCTCGCTCTGCCCGCTTTCGTGGCTAATAGCTTGCTTGATCGCAATGAAGTACTTATTGGCGGTATTGCCAACGCCTCGGGTCAGGGTGCCACCTGAACTCGCTTGGCCGCTTCATTAAACGACGAGGAAATGGCATTTTCGAAGGAGTGAAATCGTGGTTGATTTCTCAGCAGCCTCGAAGACGGATTTCCAAACAAACCATGAGCCTGCGATGCGGCCGACTGCGCCGCAAAGGCTAGCTCTCGCATGCTAAAGAAGTACTCCGTCGCGATGCGGTATGTTTTACGATTCGGACATTGGAGATTTCAGGAATCTTTGCTAGAAGGGCCGGAAGACGAGCAGGCAGACCAGTACAACGACACAGAGAATCAGTGCGAGGACCGACACCTTCTCGACTCTTAAGCTGTCCTTGCGCGTGGTTGATTCGGTTCCCATAGCGTGTGTTCCATTTTCCAGTAAGAAAGCCGTCTTGATAATGGCTCGACCGTGGTGGCACGGTGGTAATGTGTCCAAAGTTTTCTGGGTATAAGCTTGCGATCGCGCTCTCCCAATGTCATTTATGGGGAGTCGCCCACCCATCCTAACCTGACAGACGATTCTGCGCTTCTACCAAAACCAAAACGCCCTAGCGTCTGCCCTGCCCTATCGCTCTATTGAAGTGGCTCGAGTCACGCCGCGGCGTTCAGATTAGTGACCTGAGCA
>DATNKA010000359.1:0-5951 GCA_035603655.1 Candidatus Acidiferrales bacterium
CGGTCTTAATGGAACAGACAGCTGGCTGACTGGAGCTGGCGGCACCGTCAACGGTACAGTCTCTGGCCCAAATACCAGCTCCAACACGGTTCGAGTCGGGCGCGGAAGCGGAGGGTTTGCAGTCGGTGCCCCCCGCGAAGCCGAGTTCGGCTTGCGCCTTGATTTCTGATTCGCTCACTCGAAAAGAAGCCGGCTAACAAAATGCGGTAATGGCCGGACCAAGACCGCGTCCTTATCCTCCGGTCAATGCGTTCGTCGCGACCGTTTTGTTGCGCATCGCCAGGCTTGATGCGTTCGATGCCTATGGCCGGCCGCAACCACCAGACGGCGAGTTTGCTCAAGTTGAACTTTGCTCAAGTTGAACAAAGAGTGGGGCCGACGCGAAGGGTACGCCGTTACGCTGCGGACGTGGGCGGGCAGACCACGCTCTTTAAAAAGCCGCTCAAACACGGTGAACGCGTAGTTTTCTTTGAGGGAAAACAGCGCCTCGCAGCTCAGCAGATACCGGCTGGCATAATCGGTGACCGTCAGCGGGTAGCACTATGGGTAATTTCCCAGCAAGAACTCGTCCTTGGAATCGGTGCACCAGAGCTCATTGGGACGCTGGCCAACCATAAACGATAAAGGAGTTCCCTGCGAACGCCGGCGGACCGGACCGCGGCGCTCGACCAGTCCATGACGATCCAGCACCGCATGGATGGTGCTCTTGGGGGCAATGGGGATCCCGGGGAATCTGCGGAGCAGGCGCTCTCGAATCTTGCGGGCACCCCAGACGGAGTGCTCGCGCTTCACGTTCAGGATGTAGTTCTCCACCTGGAAGCGAAGATTCGCGTAGCGATAGGGCGCCGGCTCCTGTCGGTCAGCCCTTGAACCCCGCATTCCTGTAGCGATGTGACTGGTTCGTCGCCGGCCATCCAGCGTTGGGCTACTCGACCCCATTTTATCAACGAAAGGAGTGAGCCTATCCAGAGCACGCTCGTCTCCTCTCGCCCAGGCCTTGAGCAAGTTGGGTGACTTCATCTAAGCGAGGCATCGACATCAAGTCTCCGTAGTTCAATGCAGTAACCGGGCAATGGCAAAACCTAGAGCCCGATGCCGGTTTCCTCGGCTTGGTGGAAGATCGGTTTTATTTGATTTCTTACCTGCCTCCCTGATCGCTTTGACTATCGCTTTGCGCCTTATCAGATAGAGACAACTCGAAGGGAGAAACAGAGATGAGAATCCAACATTTAAACAATACACATTTAAACAGTACAAACGACCAAGAGGTCGCTATGAAACCCGGCATTGGAATGAATTTCGGGCGGCGCTTGCCCTGGCCAAACAGAATCGCCGCCGGATCCTCTTTGGCGATCCTGATGGCCGCAACGGCCTTCGGCCAGAGTCACTTGAACCGAAACATGCAGGAAGTCAACGCTGCCGCGCCGGTTCATCCGATACCGAGCGCGCCTAAGAAGTTCTATACCCCTGCTTCGGCATATGCTGCACCTGGATTGCAGTGCAAGCTTTACGCAATGGGGGGTGCGCCCTCCGCAGGTCTTGATGTCTCTACCGATGACGATGGCTACGCCCGGTTCCATGCCGTGCGCGCGCTCGGCAGCGATACCGTAAAGCAACTCAGCCTGGATTGCACCGACACCGCCGGACACTCTTCCTACTATTCCGTCGATCTGACGTCGGACGATACCTTCGCCCCGCGTCCGCTGAATCTCGCGAATGAGCGCGGCATCGATCGGCCGGCCCTGAAAGGGGATCCGCTCAGTTATCCCCAATCCGAACTGATTAAGGCCGGCTATGGCCTGCGGCCAGACCCTAAGAAAGACTCCGCCGCGTATTCTCGCTGGCTCACCGCCGCCTCAATAGCGGGGAGGATGCTGGAGGTCAAACGTCCCAGTTTGCACTCGCACACCGTATCGAAGACCACCGCCAATCCATGGGTTGGTTCCGTGATGACGGGCGCTCCCTACTATGTTTCCACCGAGGCAGTCTTCAACGTTCCTCAAGCAATTCCCAGCGGTGACGAAACCGGAGGCAAAACCACCGGGACCGAAATCGCGATCTGGAACGGCCTTGGTGGGTTTGACACAGGTTCAGGTCTGATCCAGGGTGGTGTCGGTATCTCAACGACCCCGTACGCCGCTGTTTATGACAGTTGGAGAGAGTATTGCTGCGGAGATAAGTACAGTAACGGATATCCGGGTGCTTTCACGCCCACACCCAACGACACTATTTACTCGGTCGAATGGTATTGTGACTCGCAGGGCAACCTGAATCTCAACGGCGGTTACGGATGCACCTTTCTGGAGGACGAGCGCAGCGGTGCGATCCTGAGCTGTACTACGCCCTCCACGCCCTGCTGGTCGGTTCGGGCTATTCCAGGTATGGTCCTCGGAAGAGCGGCAGAATTCGTGATCGAAGATCAAACCCCTCAAGTTGCGGCGGGATGGTTAGCGACCGTCACTTACACACCGGGCCAGATCGTTGACTACGGAGTCGGGCCCTACATTTGCTTAGCAACCAACACGAACCAGCCGCCTCCGACTAACCCTGCGTCCTGGCGATTTTATCCGCCATTAACTCCATTCACTGACTTCACTCCACAAGTGAATATGTATGGCTCCGCCTACTCTTCACAGACAGGCAACTACTCGCAAACAATTAGCAGCGATCCGGTAGTTTACGAGCTTACGGATTTCACCAATTACACCTCCCATATGAGCGTCGGGGTCGGCAGCTCGGATAATACGTGGTTCAATGTTTCTCAATGGGAACGAGTCGGCGGTGCAGTGGTTAGCTGGCTTGTCCCCTGCCCTCCGGGTTCCAACCAGGATTGTTATCCCCAGTCCATTGCTGTGGGTCCGAATACAAACGGGACGAGGATCGGAGATCCGTGGGTCCTCGGAGTCAACCAAATCGGGGATGACTACGGTATATGGCATTGGGAGAATAGCACCTGGGTGGCCAAGCCTGGCGCCGCAACTCAGATCGCGATTTCTCCTCAGGGCGTCCCCTGGATCATCAACCATCTGGGACAGATTTCTTACTGGAACGGGAGAGCTTTCCAGTTGGCTCCTGGCAATGGCTGCGCTATCGCGATTGGGGTAGGTCCAGCCACCGGTGCGGATCCCCGGGGCGTTCCCTGGGTCATCGGATGCGATGGTTGGGATAACGTCAACGGCAGCATTTACAAGTTGCAGGCCTCGACGTGGGTTAAGCAACCTGGTGCCGCGATACAAATCGCGGTGTCTCCCGAGGGTATTCCGTGGGTGATCTCTTCTGGCGGGTCCATTTTTCACTGGAATGGGAGCGATTGGACCCTGGTCAACGGCTGTGCGACCAGTATTGCCGTCGGGCCGTCGACCGCGCCGCTAGCGAACCCGTATGGAGACGTTTGGGTCACCGGCTGCGGGGAAGTTAATAGCGACGGTTATGCCATTTACCAGTTCCAGAACGGAACATCATGGGTGCAGATACCGGGTATAGCAGCCCAGATCTCGGTATCTCCTGACATGGGCGTTCCGTGGGTCGTGAATGCCGTGGGGCAAGTCTTCGAATAGTGTGATCGAAGACATGAACCCACGAACTCGGCTGGCGGAGAAAACCCACAGGCGAACTGCAAAGACTGTCTCAGGGCAAGCAAAAAGGGGAGCGGCAAAACGCTCCCATTTTCTCTACGTGATGAAAAAAACCCGGCACGTCGCGATGAATCCCGATTGTCTCGCCTTTCGGATTCTTAATATCGGCAGCCTTTTTGCCTGCGTCAATCGCAGTCACCATGTAAGCCCCGGGCAAACCATGCCGCGTAACGTGATCACCGACTTCCGAAAGGGAGAAGAAGTGTAACCCGTGTGTCCGGTAGGATCTGTCACCTATGTGTGGGGTCGCTCATCGCTGTTCTTCACTACTTACGACGTAATAAAAGCAGCTAAGAACGCCCTGGCGATTTTGAGTTTGCTTCCTTTGATTCCAGCTTCTTGCGGATGCGGCGCAGCTCAATAAAGCTTAGAGCGGTCATCGCACTAAGCACGGATCCAAACAAGATCATCATAAGAGTGTCCATCGTGCACGGGCTCCTCGTTTAAGAATGCAGGGTCATTTGAATTGAACTGGCTGCGTTTGGAAAATACGGTGCTCGTATTGCTTTCCTTGCGTATTGCTTCCGCTGTGGCGGATCGTGTCCACCTAGCGATTCGGGGGTGATGGCCAGATTCGCGGCAAAACAAAGCGCCCCCGACTCAGATCCGAGTCGCGAGCGCTTGTTGGGCAGCCCTCCCCCAGAACTGCTCAGTCACAGGGTAGAACTGTTAGCAGACCAAAGGAATGGCACGCGCGTGCTATCCAGAAGATCTGTTTTCTGTACAGGGCAGAGGACCCGGACCGCTAAATCGGAGCGGAAGCCAGGGCTAAAGGCCGATTTGCCTTCATAGAGTTTCGCCGCGCCCAATTGCATTCAAAGCTTGATGTAAGATTCCAGGCATATATCCCAGAGAGGATGCATGCGCTCGTTTGTCAATTCGCACGCCCTGGCTGCGGCGGCGATTCTGCTAACGGCAGCGCTGCTAGCGACAGATGTAGACACAAAGTTTCGCAACGCTCAGGTTTCGGCACAGGCGGCGAAGAATCCGTACGCAGGGCAGCAGGAGGCCGCACAGGCCGGCAAAATGCAATATGAGCGCAATTGCCTGTCGTGTCCCGGGAAGACGGGAAATGGCACCGGCAAGACGTCGTCGCTGGTGAACGGAAGGCTCGATTCGGTTACGCCGGCTGAAGTGTTCTGGTTCCTTTCGCGGGGCGACAAAGATAACGGCATGCCCGTCTGGGCATCTTTGGCGGTTAAGCAGCCCTGGCAGATCGTGAACCATGTAGAGTCGATGGCAACGTCGATGTCCGCCCAGGAGGCCAGCGCACCGCCACCGCCCGACATGAACCCATCGAAGCTGAAGGCTCCCCCGCCGACCCCGCCGTTCACCGATTTTCGTTACGAGAAGCCGGGAACGCTTCACAAGATTACGGTAAGCGATCTGCCCCCACCTTATGCGACCAAATCGGCGTTCAAGTTTCCACTCCCGGTTGCCCGGCCGGCGAACGTGTGGCCGTCGGCGCCGGCCGGATTCAAGGTGGAGTTGTATGAGGCTGGGCTCGAGAATCCCCGGACCTTGCGCACGGCTCCAAACGGCGACATTTTTCTTGCGGAAACCGATCCCGGACGCATTCGAGTGTTTCGCGGGCTGACCGCCGACGGCAAGCCCGAGCAATCGGCGATATTTGTCAGCGGCCTGAAACAGCCATATGGTCTAGCTTTCTATCCTCCGGGTCCCGCCCCGCTATGGCTATACGTGGGCAGCGCCGCCCAAGTAGTTCGTTTCGCTTATCACAATGGCGATTTGAAGGCGAGCGGATCGCCGCAACCCATCGCCGATTTGCCGACGAGCTGGTCCGGGCACACGACACGGGCGGTAGAATTCTCGCGCGATGGCAAGCGAATGTTTGTTGCGGTCGGTTCGGGTTCGAATGTGGACGATCCTGACACGCACCCGGGAGAGAGGAACCGTGCTGACATTCTGGCATGCGATCCGGAGCATTGTGTGTTGACCGTGTATGCCTATGGCATTCGCAACGCGGGAGGTGGGATTGCAACGAATCCGCAGACTGGCGAGTTGTGGTGCTCGGTGAATGAACGCGACGGTTTGGGCGACAATCTCGTCCCTGACTACATCACTCACGTGCAGGAAGGTGGCTTCTACGGTTGGCCCTGGTGGTATTTGGGCGGGCATCAGGATCCGCGGCAGCAAGGCAAGCATCCGGAGTTGAAAGACAAAGTCATTCTCCCGGATGTGCTGCTGCAGCCGCACATCGCGTCGCTGGAGTTTACTTTTTATCAAGGTCAGCAGTTCCCTGCCGAGTATGCGGGAGACATTTTCGCTTCCGAGCACGGCTCCTGGAACAAATCA
>DATNKA010000360.1:0-4972 GCA_035603655.1 Candidatus Acidiferrales bacterium
GAAGTATTAAGGTGAAGTATGGAAACCTCTCTTCGTCGCAGGCAGGTGATGGCTCGCCCCTGTTATCTCCACTTTCCTCAATCCTCGTCTCAATCTGCTAATCTTCTGTTCGCGTGCTCGCGCAATTCTTGCTCGCAATCCTGAAAAGTGCAATCGGTTCGAAGGAAAGAGCGTGATGACGGAAACTATGCGTCCTCAACCCAGCCGGGCTTTCCGGTGGGTAGTGCTGGTCTTTATCAGCCTCGCTATGTTCGGGAACTACTACGTATACGACTGCATCGCGCCGATTGCCGATTTGCTGGCCAAGCAACTGGGATTTTCGGACTCGAATATTGGGTTGCTGCAGGCCATCTACAGCATCCCCAACGTCGTCATGGTATTAATCGGCGGCTACGTAGTGGACCGGATCGGGACGCGTAAAGCGATTTTGATTTTCGGGACGCTGTGCTTTTTCGGGGCCGTGGTTACGAGCCTGTCCGGAGCTCTCACGGTGATGGCAAGCGGACGTTTGATTTTTGGCTTAGGCGCCGAATCGCTGATCGTGGCCGTAACCACCGCCGTAGCCAAGTGGTTCCGCGGCAAGGAACTGAGCTTCGCTTTCGGAATCAACCTAATGATCTCCCGCGCCGGATCGCTCCTGGCGCAGCAATCGCCGTCCTGGGCCGGGTTTGCCTACAACCTCTGGCGCAATCCTCTGCTGATCTCGGTGGGGTTCGGAGCACTGTGCATCGTGGGCGCGATTGTCTACTGGATACTGGAGGTCTACGCCGAGAAGAAATATCAGGTCGGCCCCCCTGGAGCCACCGACAAAGTCGTCTTCAGCGATATCAGGAGCTTCGGGCTCTCGTACTGGTACATCGTGGCACTCTGCATTACGTTCTATTCGGCCATCTTTCCCTTCGAAACATTCGCCTACCAGTTTTTCATGGACGCTCACCACGTAACCCGCGAGGCCGGCGGTGACCTGGTCGGTATGCTGACCCTTTTCACGATGTTCGGAACGCCAATTTTCGGTTTGTTCGTCGACAAACTGGGCCAGCGGGCACTGCTGATGATGCTGGGATCGTTGCTGCTGATTCCCGTCTATCTAATGATGGCCTACATGCGATCGGCCAGCTATGTAACGGTCTACCTGCCCTCGTCGGCCGACGGTCACTTCGCGTTTGTGGCTCACCATCTGCCTCCGATCCTGCTGCTCACGATGGCTATGATGGGCATCGCCTTTTCGCTGATTCCGGCAGTTATGTGGCCATCCGTGGCCTACCTCGTCGAGCAATCGAAACTGGGAACCGCTTACGGATTGATGACCATGATCCAGAATATTGGACTCGCCGGCTTTAATCTGATGGTCGGCTGGGCCAATGACCACAGTCACGCGGGGCCTAACAATCCGAACGGCTATAACCTTGGGATGTGGATTTTTTCGATCTTGGGATTTCTAGGGTTGACCTTCGCCTTTCTGCTGCGACGGCGTGAATTGGGACCACATGGACATGGCCTGGAGACCATCACCACGGCCAAGAGTACGGCTTAGCTTCGGCAGAAAACTACCATTTTCCGCAGATCGCATCTCTTTCCTGCGGGCGGGGTTTACTGCAGAGTGGGGAGAGTGCATCCAAACGACGGAATGCAAAGGCTTTCCGAAGGCTTGTTAGTTCTACGGGACCCAGGGCAGTGCATCCAAAGTTCGGTAGAAATACTCTGGTATTCTGGAACAGATGGAGCGCCGTTATCATTTGGTGAAGGCACGCAAATCGTACAACACAAGCTAGTTATGCCGCATCCGAATGAGTGCGGCCCGGAAAACACTATTTGACCGAGCCACGACAGAAACTTAGCACCCACCTTAGCGAGGCCGAGGCCATTGAAAGGGCCAAGCAAGGTGACGCAGAAGCGTTCCAGGTGCTCTATGACAAACACAAACGGCGGGTGTATTCGCTGTGTTTGCGGATGACCGCGAACACAGCCGAAGCGGAAGATTTGGCTCAGGAAGCCTTCTTGCAGCTCTACCGCAAGATTGGGACATTTCGCGGCGAGTCAGCATTTTCGACGTGGCTGCATCGCTTGTCGGTGAACGTGGTTCTAATGCATTTGAGGAAGAAGAGTCTTCCGGTGGTTTCGCTCGAGGAGACCACGCAAGGCACTGAGGAAGATTCGCCGAAGAAGGATTTTGGGGCGGACGATGTGGCGTTGGTCGGTTCGATTGACCGGCTGCAGTTGCAGAGGGCAGTGGACGACCTCCCTCCCGGCTACAGAACGATTTTTGTCCTTCACGATGTCGAAGGATACGAGCATAATGAAATCGCTGGCATGGTGGGGTGTTCGATCGGCAACAGCAAGTCGCAATTGCACAAAGCGCGCATGAAATTGCGCGACCTGCTCAGGATGAATAGAGCCGAAAAGGCCGGGAAGTCTCGAGCTGGTTAGTTGGATACAGAAGTATAAGAGAAGCAAACGAGGAACATTGGTGACCTCGGCAGGGGCCTTAGAGCTGCGGTGAGCGCTAGATCGCAGGAGATTTGGGGAGAGCTCGTTATGAATTGCGTTGAGCTGCAGCAGAGCTTGGCGGACGTGGAAGACGGAAGCACACCGGAACAGAGCAGGCATCTGAAGACGTGCACAGCGTGTTCAGAGTTGTTGGAAGAATTGAACCTGATCGTAGCCAGTGCTGGCGAACTGCAAGCCAGCGACGAACCCAGCCCCAGAGTTTGGAATTGTATTGAAGGTGTTCTGCGCCAGGAAGGGCTGATTCGCCCGCAGCCTTCTGGCGGAGCCTTCATTGTGCCCTCGTTTGCCGCTCGCTGGGGCCGGGCGCGGTGGCTCGTACCGGCGGCAGCGATGTTGCTCCTGTTGGTGGGAATTTACGAACGTCGGCAATCACGGCTTGAGTTATCTAGTGAACAGGCGACCGTGGTAGCGCCACTTTTGAATCCCTCTGGACTGAATGATGAGGATCTGATCCAGGAAGTTGCCGACAATTCTCCGGCGATGAGAAGCCAATATGAAGAGAATTTAAGGCGAGTGAATGATTCCATCCGGGATGCGCAATCTGCGGTCAATGAAAATCCTAATGACCAAGAGTCACGTCGGGCGCTGATGGATGCATACCAGCAGAAATCCATGTTGTTCGAGATGGCGATGGACCATCCTCTGCGGTAAGGTTGAAGGTTTCTCGGGAAGAGTTTTAAGGGGAAGCACGCGGGAGCGAGCTCGGGGGAGAGTCAGCTATGTGGAGTAGGCAGGCGGCAAGGCTGGTGACGGTCACCGTCATTCTTGCAGGGACGCTGATCGCTGAAAACAAGAAGGAATACCACTTCACGGTGGGACCGCGAGCGGGCGTATCGGTGATGAATCCTTATGGATCGATTTCGGTCAAGCCTTCGCTGAATAATGTGGTCATCGTCACGGCGATTTTACATTCCGATAAAGTCGAGGTAGATAACAATCAAAGCGGTAATCGAGTAGACATTCAATCGCACTTGCTGCCTGGCGCCGACGCCAGCTCCGGACGAGTGGATTACGAAATCCTGGTGCCGGCAGATACCAGCGTGACTTTGCATTCTAGCACCGGGACACTGCACGCTGAGAAACTGCGCGGCGATGTCAGTCTGGAAGGTCCGGGGGCGGATGTGGAAGTCCGGGACATCACTGACGAACATGTACATGTGCACGTGAAGACGATGAACGGCGCGGTCAATCTTGACAATATCAAGAATGGGCACGTCGAGGTTGATTCGCTCAGCGGAGTCGTTACCTTAAACGGGGTGAATGGCTCGCTGGTGCAAGTGGTTTCTACCAGCGGCAGAATCAATTATATCGGGGACTTCGGCAACAGCGGAGAGTATCGGCTGACCAGCCACAGCGGCGATATCGAAGCCACCATTCCCGAGTGGACCTCCGCCGACGTCAGCGCTCGCTCGGTTCGCGGAGAAGTACTTGATGACATTCCTCTTCAACCCAAAACCCACACCTACTTCCCCCTCGATAAGGGGCGTGCCTTCGCAGGTACCGTTGGCCGCGTAGCAATGTCATCTACAGTGGTTTTGCGGACCTTCAGTGGTAAGATTCATCTCAGAAAACGCGCCGATAACCAATAAAGAAAACCAGGCGGCGAGCACGGCGGCGTCTTGGAGGTCGGCCGAATCGCGGAGGTTCGAAGTGCCTGCGACGGCCTGATATGACCGGTCTTCTGCCGAAGGTGCGAGCTGTGATCCTGGTCGGATTCATGGGCGCCGGCAAAAGCACCGTGGGCCGGGTTCTGGCCGAGAACTTGGGATGGACCTTTGAGGACCTCGACGACCGAATTGAACTACGAGAAAAGCGGAAGGTAGCGGAGATTTTCCGTAACGCCGGAGAAGCTGGGTTTCGTCGAGCGGAGCATCAAGCTCTGAAAGAATTGCTCGAGGCATTGCGGAGCGGCTCTAAAAAAGTAATCGCCCTGGGCGGGGGGGCTTTCGCCTACGAATCCAACATCCGTCTGATCGACGCGGTGAAAATACCAACCGTTTTCCTCGATGCTGGAGTCGAAGAACTTTGGGGACGCTGCCAAGGTCAGTCAGAACGGCAGGGAATGGAGCGGCCATTGCTCGGCAGCAGTGAAGGCTTTCGGGCGCTGTACGGAAAGCGTCGGCCGCACTACTTGAGAGCATCGTTGAGACAGGAAACCGCCGGGAAGACGGTTGAGCAGATCGCGGCGGAGATGATTCAAGCTTTGGAGCTGGGTCTACCCAGCGGAAGGCCAGGAGAAAACGAGTGACACCGATCGCTCACGCACGATGCATCGCCTACATAAGATGGGGCATAGTAGCGGTTATGGCCGGTTCGGCAGGGGCCTACGCCAGCGACAAGAAAGATAATCCGAAACCAGCCGCCGTGAAGATGGTCGATTCCGGTTCGTTCGGAGTTTTCGTCAGGGGCCAACGCGTTGTCACTGAAAGTTTCAGCGTTCAACAGGACAATGGCGTCAGCATCG
>DATNKA010000361.1:0-10658 GCA_035603655.1 Candidatus Acidiferrales bacterium
TAGGATTTGCGAGCGCCGTGCGCTACTGGGCACTTCGATTCGGTTGCGGTATTTTTTTCCTTAGCTTCGGGGACAACACTTCCCGATGAATTCGCGAGTGTATTTTCCATATGTTTTCTTCCTTCGAATCTTGACTGGGTACTGCGTAAAAAACTACTTTTTGGCGCTGCACCGGCGACAGAGGCCAAAGACCTCGATCAGCGGCTGCGTCAGATTAAAGCCGTCCGGCAGTTGCCGGGATAGTCGTTTGAAATCGATGAACTCTCCTTCGATGTCCTGCACCGATTTGCAGCGGGAGCAGACCACGTGGTGATGAGGTTTGAGATTGCCGTCCACAAGCAACGTGGCCGCATGAGGACTGACCTCTCGCAGCATCCCACACTCGATGAAAAGCCGCAGATTGTTGTAGACCGTAGCCAGAGAAATGGATGGAATGCGACGCCGTACCGTGGCGTAAATGTCTTCTGGGGCATAGTGCCCGTGGGAGGCGACGACCGCCTCATAGACCACCTGACGCTGGTGCGTGACCGCCAAACCGTGCTTCGCGGCCAGCTCACGGAACTGTGCATGGGTGAGGCGCATGATTATCGGATGAGAATCATTATAAAACAACCATGAGCAGTGTCAACCGAAACCTTATCCCTGGACCTCGAAGACGGCGGTCGGCCGCAAGACCAGACTTTGGTTCAGCTACCGCGACCGCCATCAGGGCCCGTTTTTGATTGGATGGTCGCTAGCCTTGATCGGACACGCCTCGGGGCAGAGTTTTGGGCTGGAGCAGAATCTCGATCCAAGGCGTTTCGATGAGACCTCATGCGCCTGTGGCGCACCAGCAAGCATGAAAACAGGTTCAGCGGTAGCTAGATCGGGAGGGAGGGAATCTGCCTCATCTATTGGTCGTCCTCGCCGAGCGCCACGAACGCCAGGCGTTGTCGGATACTTGTCGCCAATCCTGTCTGTCCGATAATGCACATCTTGTGGAAAGGGAAAGAGTAGTGTCGAAGCATGTACACAATCACCAAAGACCCGGATGGCATCGTCCTTGTTTGTCACGACTGCTGCCACTTCGAGCGCATCGATGGGTTTGATAAGAGCGTCGGCAGTCGCCGTACACAAGCAGCGCGAGCAATGCAGATTCACTCTCGCGACCAGCACGGCGCGGGATCGGTTCTCCAACCCATATCCCCCCGACAATCAGTCGATTGAATAGCGAGGCCACCCGCTAACTGGACCTGCAACGACTGCGAAGAGGACCGTGCAAGTTCTCATGGTCGACGGTTGTCGACACGGCTTCTGTCAGGGCAGAGCCCGAGGCCGGGCATCCACTGGCTAAATCTGCCTTTCTTTGGTGTCCTGTACTTATCGGGCACAATGATTTGTTGCAGTCTGACTATTGATCCGGTTGAAATTGTTTTCACGTCGTGGAATTAATTACAGGTAACAATGCTGCATCGGGCAGGAATCCACAGTCGCGCGAACGACGAAACTAAAAGTGCGGCAACGATGTACCGCTTAGGGCTGCTGAAATCAGCGTATTTGCATAGGCCAGGTCCACCGTCAGAGGAGTCGTGAAATTCATCCCGGTTCTCCAGTTCGCAGGGGCCTCGGGATGTACACCCGAAAGGATCACCCATCCACTTCCGTACTGGCCCTCGACAATCGCGGGTGTCCCATCCGGGTATTTACCAACCATATTGCCCCAGCCCGAGAGTTGGGGACCATCCTGCCAATAAATGTCTAGCGGGCCGCCGGCGGAGAAAGAAATCTCAACCGGTTCCTTGTGAATTCCCCGATACTCGTCGGCGTAGAAGTTAAACCACACACCCGAGGTCAAATCCACGCCATTGTAAATCGAATAACCGCCAAAGAAACTACCCGCACAAATCCCGAGGTAGTGTAAGCCACTCGATACGGCGTTCTGGATGTTGGTTACCGCGCCGTGAGAGAGGTTGTCGCCTATCGTGATCGAATTTCCGCCGGGAACGATCAAAAGCGTGTAGGCCTTCAACTGAGTTTCCGTCATGCCATCGAGTTGCGCTGTGTTGGCTGTCGCATACGTGAGGTTCAGCGCGTTGAGGCGCACCTCGACGGCTGACACGTCGGAAGCGGAAGTGCCAGTTCCGTTATAAAGAAGCACGGTGGCGATTCCGGACGCAGCAGGCGCCGACTGTGCGTATGCCGTTCCCCAGGGCCAAGACGATATGATTGTAACTAAAAGAAAAAGAATGTTGAGGGACCATCGCGACCTTTTTGTAGACCTTCTGGCAATAGGGGGGAGGGAATGCATGACAACTCCTGTAAATAAGACCGGGTCTGAAGGTTAAGACGAGTTACACGCTGCAGACCTATCAGCGCATCTCGACGAATTGGTAAATGTTGAGCGGCGGGTTACGCTGTGGTTTAACTCTACCCGCGCACTCCACGGCGAAAAAGACTCCGGGAGTACATGCGGAGAGGTGGCCCTCAGCGCTACGTCCTCGGTGTCGGAAGCGCTTAACGAAATGGGGAAAGAGGTGTTATCCGATTACAAGTCATCGTCATGGCGCGCGATGGTAGCGATCGAACGGGGAAAATATTCAAGCATTAGGGTCGGGGAGCTGCCATGCGTAGGTAGAATAAATGGGCGCAATTAGGCCGCCTAAATGATGATCGTGAACTTCGCCGAGCGGGCGCACAACCACAACTGGGAACTAGATCCGGTCGTCCGGTCCTTGTTGGATACGGATTTCTACAAGCTTCTGATGCTGCAGTTCATCTGGAAGCATTACCCCAAAACGCGAGTGTCGTTCGCACTGTTCAATCGAACCTCTTCGGTGCGTCTCGCCGACATGTGCGCGACCGGGGAGATTGCCGAGCAGTTGGAGCACGTGCGGAAACTCCGGTTTCGAAGATCGGAACTGGTTTGGCTGGCCGGTAACACGTTTTATGGGCGACGTGGAATTTTCGAACCGGCATTCCTGGAATGGCTGGAGCAGGACTTCAAGCTTTCGGACTATGAGTTGTCCGTCAACGACGGCCAGTTCCACTTGTCCTTCGAAGGCTACTGGTCTGAATCCACCATGTGGGAACTCTATGCGCTCTCTGTCCTGGACGAGTTGAGGACGAGAGCCAACATGAAAAAACTAAGCGAGTTCGATCTCGATATTCTGTATGCCCGGGCGAAAACGAAACTCTGGAGCAAGATTGAGCGCCTTCGCGGCGTGCCCAATCTGAGTGTGGCGGATTTTGGAACCCGACGCCGGCACAGCTTTCTGTGGCAGGAGTATGTGGTCAAAGCCATGGCTTCGAATCTCGGTAGCGGCTTTGTCGGAACGTCGAACGCTTTTCTCGCTCATAGGCACGATCTTGAAGCGATTGGAACTAACGCGCATGAAATCCCAATGGTGCTCGCCGGGCTGACGAACGACGACCAGGGCCTCAAAGCTTCACAATACCATGTACTCGATCTGTGGCAGCGCACCTACGATGGAGCGCTCCGGATCATGCTCCCGGACACGTTTGGAACAACCCAATTCTTGAAGAACGCGCCAGACTGGACGGCAGATTGGACCGGCCAGCGCATTGACAGCAAGAATCCCTACACCGCAGGTGACGAATACATTGAATGGCTGAAGGGACGCGGCAGGGACCCCTATGACAAGATCGTCATTGCCTCGGACGCTCTCGACATCGATGAAATCGTCGGCCTCCACGCTTATTTCGGCGGAACGCTGCAAGGGGGCGCGACACCCCAGGAATTCCGTAAAGCCGCAGACTTTGAGGATCGGGGAAAGTGGATCCCGGGCCGGAGCATTCGATTCAGCGCCGGGTGGGGAACTCTATTGACAAACGATTTCCGCGGCTGCAATCCCAATGGCGGCCACGAGTTTGACCCGATCAGCCTAATCTGCAAAGTGTCCGACGTCGAAGGGCGGGCGGCTGTGAAGCTCTCCGACAATTATGCTAAGACGCTCGGTCCGCCGGCGGAAGTCGAACGCTACCGGCGCGTGTTCGGCACAGCGGGAATGACAAACGTTCCCAGGGTCGCGTGAGGTAGGGAGCACAAAGCCTGGAGAGACTGGAGGTCAACCGTTGCCCGAGTGATCGCTGCGCCTAAAATTTGAGCGAATGCGCTTTATGCTGCGACGCTGTGCGCCACTCTCTTATTTCCTTGTTGCCACCCTTCCCTTCGGCTGTTCTGCAACCAGACCAACCCTCAGAGCCAGTTCTTGCCAAGGAAACGGGATTCGCCAAGCGGCTCTTCAACCGCTGCGATCGGGCGATGGACGGACCGGCCTCGAGTCAGCCCGCGCTGCCCAGAGCCTGCACTCGACGCCCGCAGGCGGTCTTCTTCAGTCTGCGAGTGCGCTTGCCAACGGTCAGAAATGAGGGTCAGAGATCTCCCGATCCCTCAGCTCGCAAACCGGGACGAAAACGAGCCGACCTGCGCCCGGCAGGGGTACTCCTCTCGAGTTGTACCACGCTCTCATGGCTGTATTGCAGGTGGCGATTTCAGAAGTTGGTCAAAATACAGCAAGTGTTTAAAGCGCCGTTTGCTCTGGAGTCAATATGGACTACTCCTGTTTTCTTTGGTAGGAGCCGATGTCTATGTTTCCGGAACTGACGCGGGGTAGGCCTTCAAGATCCTGTTTTCCCACCGGAACTCCTTCAGTCGTGCCAGCAGCGATCGCGGGAGAATCTGATTGCAGGTGAAAATTCTTGGCAGCAGTGTCAACAAAATGTGGATCCAGAAAACGGGAATGACGGTCGTTGCCCGTGTACTCAACATACTTGTCGAATCCAGTCACAGTGGAGGAGGCTCCTGCCCACGTGCTCGCCTTCGCTCCCGACGCACAGTAATAAAGGTTGTGATCGATCGCGACGGGAAGGTGATTTTTATCGACCTGAGATTTGGTAAGCGTGATAAGGCAGCGGGCTCCCGCATAGACGATGTTGTTCGCAAAGATATTGTCCGCCATGTTCCACTGCATCTGGAACTCACCGGATCCTGTTCGCGACGTATCGTTGTCGTAGAGCGTATTGTTGACCACCGTGCTGTGATCGGTGTGTCCCCGCTCAGGCGCGTAACCTCCGATGGAAACACCTGCGGTATGGCAGTGGTAGATAAGGTTGTTTCTCGCAGTGATGTAACTGGTGGCGCGGTCCTTGTGCTCACTCGCCAACTCGATTCCAAAGTCCACGTCGTGAATGACGTTCTGTTCGATCAGGATTCTGGCGCCGCCGTCTACGTAAATACCATCGGAAGATTCATCGTTGCGGTATGCCGGATTGCCGCGCGAAGTAATGTTGTAAACCAAATTGCCGCGTACTACTCCGTCGCGAGCCTGGTCGACGGCAGGGTCGGGTGCCGTGCGCTCAAAACCGATAACATCGATTCCAATGTTGTTGTTGTCGTGTACAACATTGTGAGTAATGCGGAAGTTCGTGACATTCCCGTTCACCACCAGCGACTCGCTGGACCCGGTTTTGAGGTGATGCACTTCATTGCCGTCAATGATCAAGTCGGTGATTGGGGTCTTGGCGTCGGTACCGTAGACGGCAATGCCAAACCCATTGCCACCGCGTCCTGGAGCATCGCGACCCTCAAAAGTCTGCTCAATATGATGGACATTGTTCTTTAGCAGCTCGATATGGGAGCCGGATCCAATGACGTTTATCCCCAGTGGACTGAGCCGATGTTCAGCAGTGCGGAAATTGCGAATTTCAAAGCCCTCGATCCTTACGTAACTTTTGCTCTGAATCGTAAGAACGGCGCTCCTTCCTGAGGGAGTGAAATGCTCTGCGTCGAGAACCGCCGTTTCGCCTGGATAGCTTCTAAAAGTAATGAATCCATCGGCCGCGTTGCCGGATTTGTTGATGCTCACCAGTTCTTCATAGACTCCGCCAATTACATTCACGGTACTGCCCGCACGCACGGAATCGGCGGCATGTTGAATGGTACGCCAAGGCGCGGTTTGAGTGCCGGGATTCGAATCATTCCCGGTCGTTGACACATAGAACGAGGAGCTGGGCTGGGCAAACGCGCCGGATAAGCACGCAAATACTATAAAAGGGGACAAAAATCTCATGCTGGTCACTCCCGAGAAATGCACTCCGCTAGTTTGTAAGCACTTATTTCACACGTGTTGCAATGGAATCTCTCGCCACATTTGGCGCCGTGCTGACTTCTGCGCTTTGTCGTCCTACTGACTGTGTGGGCAGAGCTTCAAGAGTCAGGACCTCGAAGGGCTCCAGCGGGAAGGCGTGTTTTTGTCCCGCGGCCAGTGACACCGAAGTCGCGACGCTGTCCTGCTTCCAAGGGCTGCTGGCGAGAAATCGATGCGGCGATTCCGCTGGCAGACCAAATGCCTCGCCCACGTCGATCGATATGCTTTGGCGCTTGTTGCTCGGGTTGCGGAGTATGAGTATGGCTTTGGCCGGCGACCAAGCAGCCCAGCCGTAGACCTCCAGCTTTCCGGGGTCGCCGCCTACCCAATGTGTGTCTCGGAGGACCTCAGCGTTACGCCGTGACCAGTTCGCTGCTTCCGCAAGTGTGTCCCAATTTTCCTTCGAAAGAAGTGCGTGCGAAATATATAACTCCTGGAGCTGGGTCCCATTGCCAAAGTAAGAGTGGACTTCGTTCTTGAAGTCATCTTCCGGATCGCTGTCTAAATGTTCGGCATGTTTGGCGTAGATCAGCCCGTGCAGCATTAGGGAATTCAAAGGGAAGAGCGGTCCAGCTCGTACGACATTCCGATAGGTCTGGGCATCGCGGTACGTAATCCATCGCTCGCGCCAACTTCCTATGCCGGCAAAGCTGTGGTCATCTCCGCCACGCCAGATCGAATCCGCGTAGCGCAACCAAAATGGCGAAGGATAGGTTCCAGTAGTGAGATTGACGAATAGGTCAGGTTTCTGTTCCCGCCAGTCCTCAATCAAACGCATGGCAGCTGCAAAATCGCTGTCGAAACTGCTCCCGGGGAAAACGCTAGCGACGTTGCCAGTGCCGTCAATCTTGAACTGGTTGATCCCGTCCTTTTTGATGAAATCGAAGGAAACTTCTCGGAACCTGGCATAGTAGTTTGGGCCGGAAAGCGCAAATCCTCCTGCATTGGTCTCAAAACCGTATTTTTGACCAGACTCGAGTCGCTGCTTTTTGGCCTCTTCATAGCCACCCCATGGAGAGAGCCAGATCCCTACCGCCGCGCCATATTCTTGCGCGGCGTGGCTCAATGGAGTAAGGCCCCCGGGGAACCCTGCGTTCATATGCCAAAGTGAACGGGGATTGTCCCATCCGTCATCGAGCAGAAAGCAATCCAGCTTCACGTTGCGCTTGCGAACCAGTTCGGTTCCAAAGGCATCGACCACATCGAGCACAGCAGCCGCGTCGTAGGGCTTGCCAAAGCCAATGTCATACCAGGAGTTGTAGTGGAGGAATGTGCGGTAGGGATGAGCGCGTTCGCGTTCCACGTAGTTTAGGAATCCGCGGCGCATTTGGCCCGGAGGGGACACACCGATGACCAGCGAATAATCGACCGTTTGTCCTTTTCTCAATGGCAGTTCCCGCTTCACAGCGCAGGTGACTATTTCTGTTGTCTGGCATTGGGCCAAGGGGTCCTCGAAACCTAGAAACAAATCTCCAGCGGTCACCGGAGAACCTTTGACTGTCCCGATCACCTTCCCGCCGTACAGACTTCCATTGAACAGATACACTTCGGAAATCGACTGATCGCTATCCGGCGCTGAGAGCGAGATCTCTTCCCGCACATAGTTGGAATCGTCGCGCAACACTGCGCGCCAGACGATGGAAAAGCTTTTCTTCGAGTCTTGTTTCTCCGGAGATCTTTTGCTCGGATATTCCAGCTGGAGGCGAATGGCTCTGCCAGCATAATGTTCAGCCGCACGCGAGGCTCCAGAGTTCGCAGGCAGCTCCTCGATCTGCGGACCGTCGACGATGCTCATGTCGGAAGCGCGGACTGAGGTCCCATCATTGAAGATAAAGGTGAAGGGATCATGCGGAAGAGCCACGTCCGCCCCGGTGGTTCGGACTGCCAGCGTCAGACCAGTCAGTTTGCGTTCGGCAACCGACCATTGAGCTTGCATCGTCTGATTCGACAACGAAAGGACTACGCCCCGGATCTCCGCCTTGGCCGTGCCCGTAGGCGCTCCATAGAGCAGGGAAGTCTGCCCGGCGGCGAGGGACAGGGCTAGCAAAGAACCCGCGAGAAACAGTACTCTCAGACTCGTCGCGATTGCAGAGAGGGATGGCATTTTGCCGGTCAATACTATTGTCAATAGATGTTCACATGGGACACAACCCGGCTGATGGCGCCGTTCGGGCTGGGACAATCTGGTTGGAGTCCAAGCCGTAATGAGCAGAACAGCCCCAGCAACTGTGCCAGTATTACGTCCACAGGTGCGCGGTATTCGTCGCGGAGATCGGGCGCATCCAAGAAAAGCACGTGATCCGCCAGTCGGCCCAGCTGATTTGTGGAGTCGGGGGTTACCACGAGTTGCAGCTTTACAAGCCTCTTACTGCGGACTTCCTCAATTAGGTCTAATTCGTAACTTCGCCGGCGCAGATCTCGGGAAAGAAAACTGACGAATACGGTGTTTTCGTCCAGCGCCGACATCGGGCCATGGCGCAGCCCCAGCGTCGACTCTGACAGGGTATTTATTTTGCCCGCGGTCAACTCCAGCAGCTTCAACGCAGATTCCATCCCCACGGCTCGCAGGACTCCCGAACCGACAAAACACGCTTTAGAAAACTCCTCCTGGGCGATCGTAGCCGCAACCTCCTGCGCACGCTCCAAGAAACATTCTCCTGCCGGCAGCAACATGGAGAACGTATCCTCATAATCATCGGGAGAAAACGCGTGGGCAAGGCAATGCCCGGCAACCACCATGTTCGTGAAAGAACTAGTCATAGCCAGTCCGCGGTCGTTTGCTGAATCATCCAAAGCAAGCAGGAAGGTGCGATCGGGCTGCTCCTTGCAAACTGCGGCCATCCGGCCTAGTTTGTTACAAGTAATTACTATGTGCCGCACCTTGGGATATTTTTCAATTGCGGACTCCAGTACCGCCAACCCTTCGGAGCTATCGCCGGATCGCGAGAATGACACCCACAAGTACGGCCGATCGGCGAATACCAGATCCTCAACGTTCGTCAAAAGGTCGGTACTGGGAACTGCCCACACCTCACATCCCCACAGCCGGTGCAATAAGGGTGCCAGAGCTCGACCGACATAATCGGAAGTACCGGCGCCGACAAGAAACACAGCAGGTCGGGACGCTTGATCTGCCCCGATGCCCGCCGCCCTTAAGAACTCGCTCAACTCGGGACGGCGCTCGGCGCAGGTTTTGTAGGTTTGCGGCCAAGTTGAGGGCTGACGCAGGATTTCGTGCGGAGTATAGCGGATGCCGCGGGTCTCCTTCTCTTTCTCGCTCGCACCGACCAATGCAAGCAAGCCTTCCGTTTCATGCCCCTGGATCAAGGTCCCTCCTTACTAACTGTACCCAAATTGCACTATATGCCCAGGATCTACGAAATATATAGTAATATTTAACAACCATTGTAGCAACGAAACGAAATAAGCACTCAGCCGACAGTGCTCCTCGGCCCTCATGGCGGTCATGCGGCCGTTCGCCGCTTATCTCGGCACCGAAAAGGTAAGCTGTAGAGACAACCATGAGCGAAGATGCGCCGCGCAAAGACGCTTTCATTGAGATGGTGACCGCCAAAGCGGCAGTCGACTTGCGCCTCAGCGATTACCATCCCCGCTCCATGCTCGTTGTTCCGGAGCACGGAGCGAGTCGCCCCAAGTTTCCGGTCATTGACTATCACAACCATCTCGACGCGCAAGATCCGCGCACCGTCTTGCGAGTCATGGATGAGTGCGGCGTTGAACTGATTGTCAACATCACCATGCGAGTTGGCCGAGAAGCTCTCGATATGATCTTCAAGTACCAGATGGCCGCGCCGGGCCGATTTGCAACCTATGGATGGATGGACTGGTCCGACTTGCAGTCTCCGGGTTTTTTTCCAAGAACCGTCGATCGGTTCGAAGATTTAGTGGAGCACGGCGCCTGCGGGCTGAAGTTGTGGAAAGACCTCGGAACCAGCATCTCCGATGCGCACGGCGAGCTTCTGCGAGTGGATGATGAAAGACTCGCTCCACTGTTCGAGAAAGCGGCGGAACTGGGCGTTCCCATCATGTTCCACACATCGGATCCAGACGCATTCTTCTTGCCCATCGATCCAGAAAATGAGCGTTACGAAGAATTAGCCGCACATCCCGAATGGAGCTTCCACGGTTCACATTTTAGTAAGCAAGAGCTCTTGGCACAACGCGACCGCGTTTTCGCCCGGCACCCCAAGACCACATTCGTGGCGGCACACGTTGCCGAGCGTCCGGAAAATCTGGAATACGTTAGCCGTCTGCTGGAGACCTATCCGAACGTATTAGTGGACATCGGTGCCCGTTGCGCTGAATTAGGACGCCAACCCTACACAGCCCGCAATTTCTTTCTCAAGTATTCCGATCGCATTCTTTTTGGCACGGACCTAGTCCCTGAATCCGAGATGTACCGGTTGCACTTTCGCTTTCTGGAAACCGATGATCAGTACTTTGAATATCCGTCCCATGCGTCTCGTCAGGGCCGGTGGAATATTTATGGAC
>DATNKA010000362.1:0-2132 GCA_035603655.1 Candidatus Acidiferrales bacterium
TTTACCTACATCCGTTGTGGCGCCCGCGAAAAACCCGCGCTTTACGAAATCAAGGACGGAAAGCCCAACCTCATCTCTTTTCAAGTCGAGAACGGCGTTTACATCGCACCCAAAATCATCGACACCGGCTACCTCGCCATCGGCAAAAAGAAACTGCCGTTTGCCCGCCGCGTTGCCGCGAACCGAGGAGCGAGCGATGAATCAGCCGAACCAACCCGCTAACGTTCAGGAGAAAACGCAGAAACCCCTGGGCCTTCTCCCAAAGAACGTCCAATCCTGGCTCCTCATCGGCCTGGCGTTCCTCATGGTCGCCATCATGTGGCTGACCGGGGGTAAAAAGCCCCCAACGCCAGCCAAAGCAACGTCGTCCGCCGCGTCCTCACAGGCACCGCTCGAAGTCAACGAAACGAAGATCGCCGACCTGCAGAATCGGATAGAAGAGTTACAACGCCAACAACTGGTGGCGCAGAGCGCTCTTGCCCAACAGACTCGCGTGCTTGGTGCCGCTGGCCCTCAAGATTCGCAACAACCCCAGCAACAGAGTGTCTCTGGCAGCGTCCCTAATCAGGGAGCGGAGGACCCAATTCAGGCGGAGCGGAAGAGACGTGCGTACGTGTCGCTGTTTGCCTCGAATGTCGCTCTGACCTACCGCAAGGCACCTGCAACTCCGCCAGCACCTCAACCCGAGGCACTCGCTGCTCCCGCCCAGAACCTAGTCCCCGTGGGACCGGAGGACCCACAGGTCGCACAACTCCTGAGACAAATGCAACCCAATCCGCTTTCGCCCGCGCCCGGTGCTTCATCGCTTGCGCCGGTGCCAAGCGATCCCCCGGAAACAGCGAATAACCGAAAGGAGGAAAAGAAAAACCCTGCCGCCGTGTCCGCTGGATCTGCCAATGCCTCGGCAGGAAAAACCTACCTGCTATTTGAAGGAACTATCCTCGAAACCGTTCTCATCAATCGCCTCGACGGAAGTTTCGCAGGCCCCGTCGAGTGCCTACTCTCAACCAACGTCTATTCCAATGACCGCCAGCACTTGTTGATACCCGCAGGTTCAAAGCTGCTTGGCGAAACCAAGAAAGTGGACACCTTCGGCCAGACACGTCTGGCCGTCGTGTTCCATCGAGTGCTCATGCCGGACGGCTATTCCGTAAGCCTCGATCAATTCAAGGGTCTCAACCAAATTGGCGATACAGGCTTGCGCGATCAGGTGAACAACCACTATCTCCGCATCTTCGGAGTGTCGCTCGCCATCGGTGCTCTGGGAGCGGTCGCCGAAGGTGGAACAGCAGGCTCGCTCAACGCATCCAGTTC
Source organism: Candidatus Acidiferrales bacterium (assembly GCA_035603655.1). Classification (GTDB taxonomy): domain Bacteria; phylum Acidobacteriota; class Terriglobia; order Terriglobales; family Acidobacteriaceae; genus Sulfotelmatobacter. The sequence goes on from DATNKA010000362.1 coordinate 1,315, forward strand.
TGACCTTATGCGCCAGGGATTCGCGCAAAGCACCGCGCAATCCTCAGCGCAAATCCTAGACAAGTTTTTGAACATCATGCCCACGGTGACCATCCGTGAAGGCCACCGAGTCAAAGTCTATCTGTCGGGCGATCTCGCATTGCCCGATTACAACAACCACAAGATGCCTTCTGATTTGTGAAGGCGAAAGGAGAACAGTTCGATGAAAAAAAAGATTCTGGTTTGCGTCCTCGCGTTGGGATTCGGCGTTGGCACTGCCACCGCTCAATTCGGTAGCGGAATCGTCTACGACCCGACGAATTATCACAACGCGCTGCTCCGCTACTACCAGCTCCAGCAGCACCTGGTTCAGCTGCAAAAGAGCTACGCCAAGATCACCAATCAACTCAACCTCGCCATGCAGATGGCCACATTTATCCGAAACATGCCCGCCCGTTACCGCGCGGTATTTTCCCAGTGGCGAAATGTAACCTCAATGAACACTTTTGGGAATACCGGGTCTTGGATTAGCGGTATCAACTCCGGTCTGTTCCCAACTATCAACACCGGCTACCTCAAGGCGACAACCCCACTGTCCCAGTACGACCCGTACGAACTTTCAGGAATGGATTCTGCCGAACTCGGGCGCGTCCAGTCCCAGTACGCCTCTGTGGAACTGGCCGACGGCGCAAATATGAATGCGATGGCCACCATCGGGTCGATCCGTGGCAACGCTCAGAGCATCGAGGCACAGATCGCTAACCTCGAACAGGACTCGTTCTCGGGCGATTCCGATCTCAACAGTGAAGTCTCCGTCCTCAACAAGATCAATGCGGCGG
>DATNKA010000363.1:0-11303 GCA_035603655.1 Candidatus Acidiferrales bacterium
TTCAGTTTTGGCCGGCAGAATATTTCTTCCAGGCGCTACACTTTATGCGAGCACAAGCTTACCGGGCCTGGGGCGCGGCGATGAATCGTGCCAGGGCGCGATGCAATTGGCGGTTGATCGGAGTAGCGGTAACCTTGAAGGCCATTGGAGATGTTGCCGGCTAGGACAGAACGCGCTCGACCTGGAAGGTATTCGCTCGTGGAGCTGAGTGTCCTGATGACACTGGCCGCCTGCGTTGCGGCACAGAATACTGCGCCGAGCCAAGCAGCGTCCGCGGTCCGCCCGTCGCTATCACCCAAGTCGTGCGTGGAGCAGAGTCATCCTTCCGAAAAGATCGCCGCCTTGCTCGAGAGCATTCACGATCATCCAACGGCTGGCGCCTACAACACGTTGGGAGTTTTATATGCCCAGGCGGACCGCGTGTCATGCGGCATCGTCGCTTTTGAAGCCTCTCTGAAGCTGCAGGACCAGAACTGGGAAGCTCACTACAACTTGGCGCTTGCGCTTCTTAGAAAAGGAGAGCGAGCGCGGGCCATGCACGAACTGCAAACCGCAATTCAGCAGAAACCGGATTCCGTGAGCTCCCATTTCGCTCTGGCTAGTGTATTTGAAGACGAGAAGAAGTGGGGAAACGCGGAAGAACAATTTCGCTCAGCCCTGAAGATTGATCCACATTTCACGCAGGCTGCGATCAAGCTGAGTGAAGTCTTAATCACCGAAGGCAAGCCCCAGCCAGCTGTCGCATGCCTGGAAGGCGCCGTGAAGCAGGCTCCTCCGGACCAGGCTGCGCCGCTGAAGGCAGCCTTAGGCATCGCGTACGCCGAAAGCGGCGAAATGGGGAAGGCTTTAGCCTCGCTTAAGGACGTGGTCAACGCTCAACCCGATTCTTCCAACCCCCATTTCACTCTGGGGCTGCTCTATGCCAGGGAGGGTCAATTTAAGGATGAAGAACGTGCAGTAACAGAATTTCGTGACGCACTACGGCTGGACCAAGGCATGGATCCGGCCAGAATCGCTCTGGGGCGAGTTTTGATTTCGCTGCACAAATATTCCGAAGCGGCGTCGGTGGTTCTGGAGTACACCCGTCGCCAACCGCGAGACGCTCAGGGTTTCTATGCCCTGGGTCAGGCATATGCGGGACTGAAGGAGTCAGACGCAGCAGTCACTACGCTGAAGAGAGCGGTGGTTCTGGATCCAAAAGACGCGACAATCCGCTTCGATCTTGGAGTGCTGTTGGCGAACACGGGACAAACAGCCGCAGCGATCCAGCAGTTGGACGCTGCCGAGCGTATCCATCCATCTGACCCGGCGGCTCACAACGAACTTGCTTTGCTATTGGAAAAGACGGGCGATAAAGAGAGGGCTCGTGTCGAAAGGGCCAAGCTAGCGGCGCTAAAATCAGAGGGGGACAAAGAAAGAGAAATCGCCTTTTTCGATGAAAAGGCAAGCGAATATCTCTCGGCGGGAGACGCGAAGGCCGCCGCGGAAAGTTATGGAAAAAGCTTGCAGCTCAGCCCTCGCGACGCCAAGCTCCACTACAACCTGTCACTCGCTTTAGACAGACTGGGAGACTTTGTCTCCGAGCGGAAAGAACTGGCGAGGGCCGTCGAGTTGGATCCCAATCTTGCGGTTGCGCAAGATCAGCTAGGGTTGCTCGCCTGGCGCAGTGGGCAGCAAGCCGTGGCGGAAAAACTCTTCAAGAAGACGTTGGCGATTGATCCCACATTCTCTGAAGCACAGAGCAACCTTGCCGTGCTTTACAGCCAGCAAGGCAAGAATACAGAAGCTGCGGCGCTGTTTCAGCAAGCCATAGAGAATGATCCCCAGTACACCAAGGCCTACGTCAATTTTGGACTTCTCATGGCGCAGCAAGGAGCGTACTCCGAAGCCGAGCAACAGTTTCGGACGGCCATCAGCGTGGACGCAAACTATGCCGGCGCTTACGCCGCATTAGGAATGCTTCAAGCTAAGACCGGGCAGGGGGCCGAAGCCGTGAAGAGCTTTCAGAAGGCGGTGACGCTCGAACCCGCGTCCGCGCAGGCTCACCTCAATCTAGGGATTGCGCTGGTTGACCAGTTCGATCGCCTAAGTGGATTTAAGGAATTTTCTGAAGCCGCCCGGCTGGATCCAAAGCTTGCCGTCGCTCACTACAATCTGGGCCGATTCTTCTTCGAGAGCGGAAAGTACGAAGATGCGGATAGGGAACTTCAAACCGCAATTGGTTTGCAGCCGGACCATGCTGGTGCGCTCTATTTCCTCGCGCTCACAGCAAAACAGGAAAACCAAATGGAGCGGTCAACCGGGCTCCTGCAGAAAGTGGTTGCGCTGCAGCCCGACAATGCGGACGCTCAATATCTGCTTGGTCAAAGCCTGGAGCATTCTGGCGACAGCGTGAAGGCCATTCAACACTGGAAAGCGGCGGTGCAAGCCGACCCCAATGAGTCTCAAGCCCTTTACAATCTCGCCAAGTCCTTGACCAGGATTCATGATCCCGAAGCCAAACAATATCAGGATCGCTTCGACGCGCTGCAGAAGAACCAGCAGATCGCCGATCGCGTTTCGGAGTTGGGAAATTTTGCGCTGGAAGCGGCCAACGCGCAGAATTGGCCTCAAGCTGTGGAGCAAATGAATGAGGCCATTCAGCTCTGCGGCAACTGCGTGCAAAGCGCGCACCTGCACAAGAATCTGGGGCTGTTTTACGGACGAACGGGAAACATCGGCGAGGCGAAGAAGGAGTTGCGTACTGCTCTAGAACTGGCGCCCAATGACGCCGATGCACAAAACGCGTTAGCCATGCTGGAGCGCGCGCATGACGATCAGGTTAAGTAGATCCAAGCGTTCGATCGAAACAAGGAGGTCTTTTCTGCAGGGGAATTCGCACTCTTTCCGGCTTGACGGCAAACTTGCCGTAGTTACAGGCGGGGCCAGCGGCATCGGCCGCGCAGTCGCTCAAAGGTTCGCTAGTAGCGGAGCCTGCGTCCGCGTACTGGACATCGACGAGGGCGCTGCCAAAACGGTTGCAAGTGAAATCGCATCGCGTGGTGGGAACGCGAAAGCTTATGGTTGTGACGTGTCCCAGCATGACAGTGTCAAGGCGGCTTTTAACAACGTGTTTCAAGAGGGACGTGTTCACATCCTCATGAACAATGCCGGAATTTCCCACGTTGGCAACCTGGAAGCTACGCTGGGAGCCGATTTCGACCGAGTTTTCTCGGTGAACGTCAAGGGCATGTACAACTGCATGCACGCTTCTGTGGCCCACATGAAAGCCAACGGAGGTGGCATCATCTTGAACATGGCGTCCATTGCGGGAACATCGGGTTTGGCCGATCGTTTTGCCTATTCCATGAGTAAGGGCGCGGTCGTAGCCATGACATATTCTGTGGCCAGGGATTACCTTGCCCACAACATTCGCTGCAATTGCATTTCGCCGGCGAGAGTCCATACTCCTTTTGTCGATGGCTTTCTGCATCGTAACTATCCCGGCCGAGAACAAGAGATGTTCGAGAAGCTGGAAAAATCGCAGCCCATTGGGAGAATGGCTCAGCCAGAGGAGATCGCTTCCCTTGCTCTTTATCTTTGCTCGGACGAAGCGGCATTCATCACGGGCTCGGACTATCCGATTGACGGAGGTTTCTTGAATCTGCGCGGCTAACGCTCGATCGTTACCGCCGGCGTGGCGCTTCGCTACTGCTCTCGAACTCGTCGACGGGCACATCATCAATCCGCAAAACATGGATCTGCAACTCAAAGATAAAGTTGTGCTGGTGACGGGCGGCGCGAAAGGCATCGGCGCAGCCATCACCAGAACCTGCGCCCAGGAAGGCGCCATTGCAGTTGCCGTCGACCGGGACGTACAGGCGTGTCAGCGATTGCGTGATGAGCTCAGGGCTCAGGGAATGCCAATCAGTTTCATTGCCATCGATCTTTCACCGGCCACGAACTGCAAAGAAATTGTGCAGCGAGCGATTGCGACTTTCGACCACATCGACGCGCTCGTGAACAACGCAGGTATCAACGATAAAGTGGGTCTCGAACACGGTAATCCTCAGGAGTTTCTCTCTTCGCTGGAGCGAAACCTTCTGCATTATTACAATATGGCGCACTACACGCTCCCGCATTTGAAGCGAACTCGCGGCTCAATTGTGAACATCAGTTCGAAAACTGCCCTTACCGGCCAAGGCGGCACATCAGGATACGTCGCCTCCAAGGGTGCGATCCTGGGCTTGACCCGCGAATGGGCAGCAGAATTGCTCCCCTGCAGTATCCGAGTAAACGCGGTTATCCCTGCTGAAGTGATGACTCCACTCTATCGACAATGGCTCGATGGCTTTCCCGATCCCCAGGAAAAACTGAAGAGCGTTGTCGACAAGATTCCTCTCGATCGACGAATGACTACCCCTGATGAGATTGCGGCGATGGTGGTTTTCCTTCTGTCAGCAAAGGCCGGGCACATCACGGGCCAGCACTTGTTTGTAGACGGAGGTTATGTGCATCTGGACCGGGCCTTGACCTAACAGGAGGGATATGACCAAACCGTCCGTACCAATTACGGAGCGCCGCTACGTCTTACCGTTTATTCTGGTCACCAGCCTTTTTTTTCTCTGGGCTTTCGGCGTCAATCTGAACGACATTCTGATTCCCCACCTGAAGAAGGGGTTTCACCTTTCCGACTTTCGGTCGTCACTGATCCAGACAGCGTTTTTCGGCGGATACTTCCTGGCTGCTCTCCCGGCCGGCTGGTTGATGGAGAAGATCGGGTACAAACGGGGAATCCTGGTCGGCTTGCTGACCTGTGCTACCGGATCTCTTCTGTTCATTCCAGCTGCGTCCGTCCGACTGTACGGATTTTTCTTGTTTGCGCTATTTGTCATGGCATGCGGTCAGGGGGTTCTGGAAGTGGCGGCAAATCCGTACGTGACCATCCTTGGCCCTCCCGAGAGCTCGGAGCGTCGCTTGAACTTTGCCCAATCCTTCAACTCCGTCGGCGCAGTCGTCACTCCAGTCTTTGGAGCTGCCTTCATTCTTTCTGGAGTGGAGTATTCACGCGCACAGTTATCTGCCATGACTTCCGCCCAGTTGCAGGCTTACGAGGTGGCCGAGGCGAACACCGTGAAAGGGCCTTATCTAGTGATCGCGGCACTCTTCCTCGCCGTGGCCGCGCTCATCTTCTTTTCACAGTTGCCCGAAGTCCGCGAAGCAGATGACGCCGAAGCAACACCCAATGCAGTTGAAGGTCTGCGGGGATTGTGGCCGTACAAACATCTGTTAAAAGGTGTTCTGGCGCAGTTTTTCTACGTAGGCGCACAAGTGGGTGTGGCCAGTTTTGTCATCCGTTTTGCGCAATACAGTATGCCGGGACTGCCCGAAAAGCAGGCAGCAAATTATCTGAAGCTGCACTTGCTGGGATTCATGATTGGCAGATTTGCCGGTTCGGCGATGATGAAGCGCATCGCAGCTTCCCGCCTGCTCTCGCTGTTCGGAATGTCAGCGTTGCTCTGTCTTGCGGTCGTGTTGCTTGGCACCGGAGCGGCGCCGATGTGGGCTCTGGTCCTGCTCGGGTTTTTTCATTCCATTATGTTCCCGACCATTTTCGCCCTGAGCCTCAAGCAGCTCGGACCACACACAAAGCTCGGCTCTTCGCTGCTGGTGATGGCCATCATTGGAGGCGCCGTTTTTCCGGCTATCATGGGCTACATTTCCGATATGAGCAGTATTCGGTATGCATTTTGGGTTCCGTTCCTCTGCCACCTTTACGTGCTCTATTTCGCGGCACGCGGCTACCGTCCAGCTCTTGATTTGCCCAAAGAAGCTGTAATGCGAAGCATTCCTGTCGAAAACTGAAGACGCAGTATGCTCGCCAACATTCGTTTCGCGTGCGTGGCTTGTCTCCGAAAGTGCCGTCGTGGCCGCTCACTCAGCCAGATGCCTCCTTCAATCGCTTCCCATCCAGGAAAACCTATCCGGCAAAGTCGTCGACTGGATGAAACAGGTCAGCGACGAGCAATGCCGGCGGTGACGCTCATCGCAAACCGCAACTGGTTGGCAGTTCCCGTCGATTCCGATCACAACCGGTATGCCAACTCACGTTACTAATCGCCGCAGCCAGCCTCAGATCACGACGAACTTACCAGCCAGGCAGCCATCCTCCCGCACATTCAGGAAAAGCCCATCTGGGTCACCGAGTGGAATGAGTCCGCCTCCGCATTCTGGTCGAGTCACAAATGGTTTTTTCAGCCCACACCGGTAGGCCACACAGTGATCGACCTCAATAAAACCGACGCAAACCATGTCTAGGTCGCGATGACCCGCCCGCAACTCATCGACACCTTCATAGACAAGGTGATCAACCATCTCCGCACGTGGCCGAGCCGGGTGAACCTCGGCTATTTGTTCAATTATTCCTACGATTCGGCTGGGAAATCTGATATGTGCGACGCCACCGCGTTCGACACCAGCCGCAAAATCAAAGGCACCTGCTTCAACGGTGTAATCGATCCCATCACCGGCGACCTACTACCCCACGTCGTCGCCGCGCTGATGAATCATTCTCCCGAGGCTCGGGCCCGTCGACGCGTTTCGGAGTTTGGCGCGTTCACCCGAAAAGAGCCTCGGCCCGGAAGGCCAAACAGGTCCGACCTGTTCCTGCGGCTTGCGTGTCCGAGCCAAGCTGTAGAGAATCAAGAGCTGGCAGCAAACTTAGTCAGCTGTCGGAAGGCGGCGCCGGAGTCTAGATCCATGTTCACCAAAGCCGGAATCGCGGAGTTTCACGGTGCAATGCACGAGCGACTCGACCTTTTGCTCGGCCATGTCGCGACCGTGCCGGATAGCCTCCTTCGCAGCACGATGGTTGCGTTTCAAGTTTTGAAGCGCTGCGGTTTTGCGTTTCGAGTGTAGGGCGGAGCCAGACGGAAGATTGAGCGGGTATTCGCTCCGGTAATTTACGGGATTAGGTGGAATCAAGAAGGAGTGATCCATGAGTACGCAGTCTGCAGTTCCAATCGAAAAAATGGTGTTTCGCAAAACCAACGCTCAGTCGGGGCGGCATCTCGCCGTGACACCAGCAAATAGCACAATGCGCCATCTCTCCTACGGTCGCATCATTTTGGACGCTGCTAACCCATTTGTGTCCTTCTCCAACGGCACGCAGGAAACAGGACTGATATGCCTGGCAGGAAACGGCACGGTGAAGATCGCGGGAAACGAATACAATTTGGGACAATTCGACGCGATCTACATTCCCCGCGATTCCGCCATCGAAGTGTTGACCAAGACCGCCGTGGATTTCGCCGAGTTCTCGGCCGGGGTCAAAGGGAAATACCCTTTGAAAGTCGTTCGCTACGCCGACGTGGCCAGGGACCCCGGCATGAAATTTGTCACTGGGAACCCCGGCTCCAGACGCGAGTTGAACGTGCTGATTGCCAACAATGTGGAAGCGGGCCGTCTGATCGCAGGTTTCACCTCTTCCGATCCGGGAAACTGGACCAGCTGGCCGCCCCACGAGCACGCCCAAATGCTGGAAGAGATGTACGTGTACTTTGACATGCCGGAGCCAGCCTATGGGCTTCAGTTGGTATACAACGACACTCACTATCCGGAATTGGTGACCGCGGTGCGCGACGGTGATGCCGTGTTGATGCCCAACGGCTATCATCCCAATGTTTCCGTGCCGGGACATCGGATCGCTTTTCTCTGGGCCATGGCCGCGCACAGAGAAGTCGAAGGCCGGCAATTCGGTGTGGTTAACGTCCAACCGGAATTTCGGCAAATCGGTTCAGGCCTGGATGCGGCGCGGAAATAACCGGCCGGGGTAAAACCCAGGAAGAAGTCAAAATCAATGGCGGATCAGAACTCGATCGTCGAAGCGCAGTCCGGCGAACCTGGTGACGCTTCCGCATCTTCGTCGACTGACAAACGGAGCGGAGGCGTCTTCGCGGGAAACTTCCGTTGGGTCATCTGTGGGCTCTTATTTTTCGGGGTGACGAAGAATTACATGGACCGTCAGGTCCTCGGTGTGCTCAAGGGGCCACTGCAGCGCGAGTTCGGTTGGAATGAAATCGACTACGGGAACCTCGTGTTCGCCTTTCAGGCGGCCTACGCGCTGGGTATGATTTTTGTCGGCCGCCTGATTGACCGGTTTGGCACTCGCATTGGTTACGCCATAGCCATGGTTTTCTGGAGCCTCGCCTCGATGGGCCACGCGATCGCGTTCTCACTTCCTAGTTTTGTTGCAGCCCGCGCTGCCTTGGGATTCGGTGAGGCCGGAGTCTTCCCGGCCAGCATCAAGTGCGTTGCGGAATGGTTTCCAAGAAAAGAGAGGGCCCTAGCAACTGGAGTCTTCAACGCGGGGACCAACATCGGCGCAATCGTTACGCCACTCATTGTACCGTGGATTGCCGTACATCTTGGCTGGCGCTGGGCATTCTTGCTAACCGGCGCGCTAGGCTTTGCCTGGCTCGTTCTCTGGCTATGGCTCTATCGAAGTCCCGAACAGCATCCCTACTGCACCCGGAGCGAAAGAAAGTACATTCAAAGCGACCCTGTTGCACCGGCTGGAAAAATCAAATGGAGCCAGCTTCTGCCTCACCGGCAAATGTGGGCGTTTGCCGCCGGGAAATTCATGATTGACCCCATCTGGTGGTTCTATCTTTTCTGGATCCCGGACTATTTGCAGAGAACACATGGCCTGCATCTCACCCAGATCGGCCTGCCGATTCTGGTTATTTATGTCATATCTGATCTCGGAAGCATCACAGGCGGCTGGTTTTCATCGAGTTTGATTCGGCGAGGAGTCTCGGTGAACGCGGCGAGAAAATGGGCGATGTTTCTCTGCGCGCTGTGCGTACTGCCCATTGCCTGTGTTTACAGGCTTTCCGGCTTATGGCCGGCTACAGTTCTGATTGGGCTTGCCGCCGCCGGTCATCAGGGCTTTTCGGCAAATTTGTTCACGCTCTCGTCCGACCTTTTTCCATCCCGCGCAGTGGCATCTGTTGTCGGAATTGGAGGCATGGCCGGGGCGATTGGCGGAATGCTGATCGCCGAAATCGTAGGCCATGTGCTGCAGTGGACCGGAAGCTACATGGTTCCTTTTTTCATAGCGGCATCAGCCTATCTGATGGCGTTGTTGTTCATACAGCTTCTCAGTCCCAAGCTCCTACCCGCGCGGATCGGCGAGAGTTGAATCGATGAGCCTCCAATCATTTCAATTGAATTCCTTCCAATTAACCGGCAAGAACGCTCTCGTAACCGGCTCACACAAAGGATTGGGCGCTGCCATTGCCGTAGGTTTGGCGACGGCTGGAGCGAACGTAGGTTGCCACGGGCGAGATCCCAATTCAGGTCCCGCGTGCGACGCAATCCTTGCAACCGGTCGCAAGACATTTTATTTTTCCGGAGACTTGGCGGACTCGAATGTGCCCGCCGATCTTGTCGAGAGAACAATTGCGGAGTTTGGCTCAATCGACATTCTAGTGAACAACGCTGGCGTGATCCGGAGAGCGCCCGCTGCGGAGTATCCCGCGGAATTCTGGGACGAATTGATTGCCGTGAACCTGACGGCGGTTTTTCGCCTATCCCAACTAGCCGGACGTCACATGCTCGAGCGGGGAAAGGGCGGGAAAATCTTGAACATTGCGTCCCTTCTCGCCTTCCAGGGAGGAATTCTAGTTCCCGCTTATGCGGCAACGAAAGGCGGTGTCGCACAACTAACGAAAGCGCTGGCGAACGAATGGGCGTCGAAGGGTATCAACGTAAACGCGATTGCGCCGGGGTACATGGCGACGGACAACACCGAAATGCTGAGAAACGACCCAGTCCGCAGCCGCCAGATTCTCGACCGAATTCCTGCCGGCAGATGGGGCGCCGCCGACGACATCACCGGCGCCGCAATATTCCTGTGTTCATCGGCCAGTGACTACGTTCACGGGCACATTCTTGGCGTCGATGGAGGCTGGCTGGCACGCTGAGGAAACCATGTCTCTCACCATCAAGCCAAAAAGCGGGTGCCGTTGGGATTTGGTCAGTTTGGGTGAAGTGATGGAACCGTCCGGCCCACTCCGGCTCGGGCCAGCGAATTGGAGGGAGCCAATGGAAACGCAGACAAAAACATTCCCGGACCTTGTTGTGGTAGCGCACGACAAGGGTAAGCAATCGGAACCGGAGCGTGGTCTGAAGCGCCGTGTGCTGGCACACAACGACAAGCTATTGGTTGCTGCACATGAAATGGTGAAGGGTTGGGTTGGTAAGGCGCACAGCCACCCGCACGACCAGGTTGTTTGTGTCGTGCACGTCGTCTGCGGGTTACGTGCCAAGACACCGCGTTCGATGTTCAAGCTGGCGACACCTTCGTGGTTCGCGGCGGCGTGGAACACGGTGCCTCCGCAGTCGAGGATTCACTGGTGATCGATGTTTTTACGCCGTGCAGAGAGGATTACGTTGCCTGACCTGCATTTGTTTTGGTTTTGCCGCACCTGGAGAACGTCAGATCTTATGCATAAGAAATTCTTGACAGCGCTGTGGATCATTCCGTTTCTCTGCGCACTCCCAGCGCAGGGTGCCCAGAAAATCAAAAATATCAAAGTCGCTGTCTCCAACCCTAGCGACCATCCGCGAAATGCCGCCGATATCGTCATTCCCATCGTCCAGATACGCACAATTGCGCCTGACTTCACCCCCGGCGCACTGATCGTGACCGCAAGCGATGCCAGTACACCGGAGCAAGACGCATCCATATTGCAGACCGAAGAGCTTCCCTCACAAGTCGATGATCTGGATGGAGACGGCAAAGGGGACGAACTGGCGTTTCAAGTCGATCTTGCGCCTCATCAGACACGCATTGTTACTGTCTCCTATGGCGATCAGGAGCGCATCTCGCGTTTGCGGAGCGATTACCAGCAACGAACCGCGGCGCTGTTCAGCCGGAAAATTGAAGGTCTCGGATGGGAATCGGAGCGCGTCGCGTTCCGCGTCTATTTCGATTCTCGGAACGCCATCGATCTCTACGGCAAACGCAGGCCCACCTTGCAGCTTGCCATGTACGCAGCCCCGGACTACACCTATCACGACGAATCCCCAGAAGGACGCGACATCTATAAGGTCGGCGACGCCATCGGAATCGGGGCGGTCGCGGGATTAGTGGATGGCAAGGTCATCAAGGTCGCCGAAGTTAAAGACCGGAAATGGCGAATCATTGCGAGTGGACCGGTACGGACCATGGTGGAACTGGAATACGATGGCTGGAACGCTCGCGGAAAAATCATCGACCTGCGCTCGCGAATCACGCAGTGGGCCGGAGAACGAGGCTT
>DATNKA010000364.1:0-4965 GCA_035603655.1 Candidatus Acidiferrales bacterium
ACCTCTCTCAAGCGACGCAGACCTTTCGAAAACATCGCCGAGGCCAGTGCTTTCATATCTGGATCTGCAACATCGGCAGCCCTGAGCAGTTCCTTGCCTGCGTCCTGCTGTCCGAACCTGCACCACATCACGCCGCAAAGAAACACATAATTGCTGTCCATCATGGTCTCCTCCCGTCCTGCCCTGTAGCATCAGCCGTATTTCCAGCACCGTCGGGGTAACGACCGATTCATCCATGGTGATTGCAATCGTGCTGCCAACCGAGAAGGTTGAGAACCGCGGACGCGCTTCCTAGTTGCGCCATGGGAGTGACGGTAAGGGGACACCCGCGACCGTCGCGACCTCGTGCCGTCTCGGCTAAATGCTGATGTAGGTGTAATGGCCTTCGGCCTGAAGAAGCGCAATAGCGGCGACCATGGACGCTACTACCAGGACTCCCGGAACGGTATGCGCAAGCATGTCCTTCGCGATATCTTCGGGCGAGTGCGACAGCTGGTTGCGGGAGATGAGTACCCGCACCTGTTCTTCCAGGGCGGTATGGCAACTAAGAAACTGCGCTCCCCTCGATTGCAGCGCTTGCATGCTCGTGTCCTGATAGATGGAATCCTGATGGTCCGGATTCTTGGGGGCAGGCGCTTGTTTCAAGGAAATTTTGCTGCCGTAGAATAGGTTCTTCACCGCGGGCTTGCCTGTTGCCGAATCGGTTACCTTCAGCCAGTCGCCGATCTGGTACTTCTCCCAGACGTAGTCGTCGTAATTGAGCATATTGGCTGGGCCGTGCAGCGCTACCGCGATCTTGAGTTGCCGTTCCGGGATGCCGAAACCGAACCGCAGGCCATTGAAAGAATTCTTGACGTTGTTCAGGAATTTCCCGTCGCCAATCTGCACGACGTCATACAGCTGCTTGATCCGGGCCGGATGGTTCACGAGTTTCTGGAAGTCAGCGAGTTTCCACTCTGAAGTCGTCCATACCAGCTGAGCCTCCACGGCGTGGGGCGCGACGTCGAACAGGCCGAGTGCAGCCAAGCCTGCTGCAGCGCGGGATATTAACAATCTACGGGTTAGGTTGTTCATGGTTCTCCTGTTGCGACAGAGCGTCGTCAGCAAGCGACGCCACCATTGCGCCCACTACTTGAACAAAATCTTTGCCATCATTCCCTTGTCTTCGTGATTCAGCAGATGACAGTGAAACACCGACATGCCTTTGATGATGGGGTCGGTGAGGTCCAAAATGACATCCACGGAACCGGCATACGGAACATTCACCGTATCCAGCCACTCCGGATGCGCGAGGGGCACACCATTCTCCGCATAGGCCAGAAAATGCACCTGGTGTATGTGGAAAGGATGCAGTTCGGCGGTTCGATTGAGCACTCGCCAATGCTGATAAGTACCTACGCGGGCGCTGGTTATCGGACTTGCGTCCGGCGCGTACTTGCGGCCGTTGATGTAGAAGCCATTCTTGTCCTCGGTGAAGATGACGGTGAAGCCCGGCGCAGCTTGCTTCAGCGCCTCTACGTCGATCGGCTTATACAGCGGCGCACGCTCATCGATAGCATGAGCTTTCAGGCGTGCCGGTTGTGCATCGGTTTTATGCGGACTAGGCTGCGCTGAGCTTGGCTGTACCAGGTCGGCCAGCACCATCTCTGGATTTGGATCTCCGTCCGGACCTGTATTGACGCAGAGGGTTCGCAGGGCCTCATGTATGCCGGGCGGCGGACCAGTTACGATGGCTTCGAGCCGTCCCGCAGGCGCAAGGAATAAGTGATCGGTGACCCGCGTCGGATGTTCGGGATCGTGATAGGCGAGCGGCATGCCGTCAAGCGCCAAGATTTCAAACGTCTGTTCACCCAACTGCAGATCTAAATAGCGATCCGCCGAAGCGTTCACTACCCGCCAGAACTGCCGCTCGTTAGGCGCGATCTCGATTTGCGGTCGAACCACCCCGTTCACGGTAAAGATTTCCTCGACTGCCTCGGCTTCTCCCCCGCATCCTTTAGGTGGGATTTCAACAGCGCGCATGAGTTCGGCAGCATTCGGATCGTGCTCGATGGAACGGCCGCGCACCACCATCACGCGCTCGCGGAGTCGTGCGACGCCAGGGACATAACGTTCCATTCCTTCGATGACGATGGCTCCTGACATTCCGTCCAATGCTTGCCGCTGACTCTCGCCATGAGGGTGGGTGTGGTACCAGAACAGGCCGGGAGGATGGTCGTGTGGAATTTCAACCGAGTAGTGCAGAGTCTGGCCGGGCCTCGCCATCATTCCGATCACGTCATCCTGTGGGGAATTCGGCGAGACGCTGAGCCCATGAAAATGCAAGTTCGTCATGTCCATGCACGGATTAATGGCACACGTCTCCGGGGAATTGGCGGGAAGATCGTTGATGTAGGTGATTTTGAGAACCTCACCCGGAGAGGCCCGGATCACGGGGGCGACCGTGTTCCCTTCGAAAGAAAAGGCATCCCGGCCATTTTCATTCACTGCATGCAGCGTAAGCGATGCGACGTGATTCCGGGCTCGCACCTCCGGAGCTTCCGGCAGGAAGACCGTCTGGGCGCAACCTGAAACTGCGAGAGATATCTCCGCACCAAGGACTAACAAGATGCGCGCGTAGGTTCTAGTTCCTTGATTCGTCAATAAGATTTGCATGCATGCCTCTCCGGATTCATGCGTCGCGATCTGACCGAAGCTCCACTTGACCTCCAGTTCCTGGATCAGACCGCGCCTGTAACGACATTCCCACCAGGGTTGCGATCAGGATCGAAGGATAGAGTTGTCCGATAAGCGCCTCTGCCATGGCCAGCGAGTGAGCCATTCGATGCACCGGATAAGCGTCTCCATAACTTACGCTGGTGAGGGTGGAGAAACTGAAGTAGATCAAACGGCTCGGTTCACCTGTCGGGGTTCCGTTGACGAGCGACTGAAAATGGATTGCATCCGGTCGCCTCTCCATGAGCAGCTCGTATCCGAACGCCCAAGTCAAACCGATCAGTAGATACGCGGCAACTCCACCCATGACTCGATGCACGCTAATTGGGCCCGGACGAAACGTGTGCTTCAATGTCATGACTACGAGGATGGCCATACCGGATATCTTTACCGCTGTATCCCAGCCCCGGTGGCCGAGCGACGGATTGAATTCGACGATCAAGTCCGCCGTGAACTCCAGAGCAGTCAGGGCGACGATTAGATACAAAAGAACTCTATGGCGAATGGTTGCGATCGCACCTGAGAAGAGCATGAGCGCGAAAATCAGGTCCAGTCCGATTCGCCCGCATCGTGACAGGCGAACCATTGGAACAAAAACGGCGATGAGCACCAGAAATCCGAGAAAGAAACTCAGTCCCCGATCCTCAATCCGAAAAGGAAACACGGTTGTCTGATTCTGTTTCCCCATGCTCACTCCGCGGAGTGCCACCCCGAACCTCGCACGTTTATGCCTTGCACGACCGTCGTTGAGTCAGACCCGAGATCTTTTGCGAAGACAACGCCCTTCCTGGTAACGACGAAGGTCTGGATCCCGGATGACCGATACTCCGCCGGATACGCGATCAACCTGAGACTTGTCGTCCTCTTGCCGCGGCCACTCGTGCCCGATGCGGGATTCTGTGCAACCAGGCGAAAGTAGTACCCATGGAAGGGATCAGGCTGCTTGTTCCCGGCATTCGTTGTTGCCCCGGAGGCCAGGCTCTCGGCGAACCGGGTGATTGAGTCTTCGCTAGCGGCCTTGGTGCCGGCCTCATTCTTTGCCATCACGAATTCCTCACACACCTGGATCGCAGTGGCCTCGTTTTCTCCAACTCTCCGGAACTTGATTTCCTCGATACCGGTTTTGGAGTCGAAGTACCAAGCACCATTCCTCGAGACGAGAGGAATAGGGAAGGGCCAGTTCTCTGCCCCGATGTACAGCACCGTGGTTCCGTCTGCCTCATGGATCAGGCGATGCATCTCCTGATACTTCTTGCTGAACTGCTCGCGTTCGAGTTTGTCTTCTACTTCATCGCTCGATGAAGTGACCTCTTTTCCTGCTCCGAGGATGGCTTGCAGAGCCGGCTCATCTCCCTTTTGCGCGGCTTCAAAGAGAGCGTTACTGGCTTCGCCGGGAGAAGCGAACTTCTCTGGCGCTGACGCCTGAGCCAAACTCGATTCAGCAAAGCCCGCCGTTAGCGGAAGCCCTAACAGCATCAGAAGGGCGGTGGCAGCGAACCCGCAGGCAGTTTTCACGATAAATGTTTCAAATGTTTCAAGCTTCATATCATTTGAGCGCATGAGTTCTCTCTCCATATCATCAGTTGCATTTGCAGGATCGGAACCGGATTATCGATGACCGCCGCCGCCGTGACCGCCTCCTCCATGGAATCCGCCGCCTCCGTGGAAGCCTCCGCCAAAGCTGGACTGCCCGCGAGAGGAAAAGCTCCTCGCGACTCCTCCGTGATTGAAGCCGCTGAATGCACCTGAGTGGATACCAGACTGGCTATGTGGCGACGCAAATCCATGTTGGCCGCCGCCAAAGCCTCTGGCGTCTCCGCCATGAAAACCACCGGCACTATGAAAGCCACCGCCTCCGTGAAATCCCCCGCCTCCATGAAATCCGCCGGCGCGATTGAAATTGTTGCGATTGACGAAAACTCTGCTGTGGGAAACGTAGCCGTGGTGGTCGAAGAGAATTCCATGCCCACGCCAGTCGTAGCCCCAGTGTCCCCAGCCCCAGCCAAATCCGCCAAAGAAGCCGATTCCAAAGCCGAGGCCAAACGCGATTCCCGGGCCGCCAAGGTAGAGTCCAGGATATGAATACCAGCCCGGCCAGATTCCGATGGGTCCTCCATACACCAGCCACGGGTCATACTCAGGCACGTAAACAACCTCCGGGTCGGCGGGTTCGATCACAATGGTCTGCCCCTGCTTACTTACTTTCTCTTGCGACGTGCTTTTCAAGTTGCCCGCCTTCTCCGCACGGTC
>DATNKA010000365.1:0-6724 GCA_035603655.1 Candidatus Acidiferrales bacterium
AAACCTGCGACCGTCATTCCGGCACCCGAGATTCTCGGGAAAAGTGCGATGGGCCCGGGAACCTCTGTCGTCCAAGAGGCCGTATCGCCTGCGCATTCATTCACCTTCGGAGGCACAGTCGGCAGCGACACTGAATCCGCAAGCGGCGGAAGCAAAAAGATTCTCATAGCACTCGCGGCGGTGGTTCTAATAGCAGTGGGCGGTTATCTTGCGTGGACGCACTTCGCGCACTCGAGCGCGGCGATAGACAATTCTGGGCCAGCCGCAGCACAACCGGCGCCGACAGCTGCCATACCACAAGCTAAGCCAAATGCAACGGCAATCGTGCCGCCGTCCGCCCCACCTTCTGCGACCACGGCGAGCACGCCTGCCGCAGTGCAATCAACCGGATCCGCAAAGACGCCTGCGGTTTCGCAAACAATTACTGGAACGGGCAATGGGCAAACTCATCCGACCAAAGTCAACGCCGGACTAGATTCGTCCAAACCTGCGGCATCGGTTGTAGCCGAAAATGAGGAACCAATAGCCCCGGCGGTTTCGGAGCCTATCGTGGTTAAGAAGAGCGCTCCGGAAGCCCCGCGTGGAAAGGTTTCGCCAACCAGCGAAGCGCCCGTGCCAAGCATCACCGCGATCGCTTCTAGTGGCGACGGCGGATCGTTGCCGAATTTGCTGGGCAATCAGAGCAACACGCCGGCGCCGGTGCTGCAGACGTTGAACATTTCGCAGGGAGTATCCCAGGGATTGGCGATCAAGAAGCCGCAGCCTTCCTACCCGGCGAGCGCCTTGCGGATGCGGATTGAAGGGCCAGTGCAACTGCTGGCGACGATCTCCAAAAGGGGCGACATTTCCGCCGTGAGGATTCTAAGTGGAGATCCAGGTTTGGCCCGGGCCGCGGCGGACGCTGTCAAGCAGTGGAAGTACAAACCCTATACGCTCAATGGCTCTCCGGTGGAAATACAGACCCAGATCACGGTGAACTTCAAGCTGCCGCGATAGTTCGGGAGCGCTCCAAACTCCAGCAAGAACAGAGGCGCAGGCCGGTCGTCCTGGCCTGCTGTTTTATTTCTACTCGGGAATTGCGAGTGACGTGGCCGTAACCGGCGCCGCTTTAGCTCTCGAAGGGCGCCGTCCACAAGCCGACGGTCGGGCCATCTTTCAAAATCGCTGACGAATCGCGAAGTATCGGGCTAGCGATCGATCTTCCAACGATATGTCATCACTTGAGACACCACTCGACAATCGACCATGCGCTCACACAGCGAGATGTCATAAACTTCGTGTGTGCCGCCGATCGCCAAGGACAAGCAGCGCCGATTGGTATTATTGGCCTTGCTGTTCTTGTTTCTGGTGGCCAGGATTCTTCAGCTTTTTGCAGGTAGGGTCCCTAATCTTCTGATTGTCGCCTTCCACGTGATTCCCCCCGCGCTTTTCGCCGGGGTACACGGTGCGCGCATCTACCGTTCACGCGGCATACTCATCTTCATAACTCTATGCCTCGGCGTCGGAACGTTCTTTGAAAGCTTAAGTCTGCGAACCGGCTTTCCATTTGGTTATTACAGGTTCACCGACCTGATGGGGCCGAAGCTCTTTGAGCTGCCGATTCTGCTCGCTCTGGCCTATGTGGGGATGGGCTATCTGTCGTGGGTTCTCGCTATCGTAATCCTGGATTGCCAGAACGAACCCCTCTCAGGAAGGAACATTATTCTGGTGCCGCTGGCGGCGAGCTTCGCCATGACGGCTTGGGATTTTTCCATGGACGCGGTCTGGGCAGACATCGATCATGCTTGGGTATGGCGAGACGGAGGCTCGTACTATGGAGTGCCGACCAGCAACTTCTTTGGCTGGTTTCTCACTGTCTACATCTTCTATCAGCTATTCGCGTTGTACCTCAGAAATCGAGTGATTATGCGATCGCCGACAAGTCACTGGCGGCTCGCCATCTTGTTTTATGCCGCATCCGCAGCGGGGAATCTCCTGGTTGTGGCTCCCCCGTCTATGGGCGGCCGCTTCGTAGATGCTGCGGGCAAACAGTGGGCCATTTCCGGCATTCTTTGGGCATCTCGCCTCGTTTCCATCCTTCTTGTGGTGCCTCTCAGTCTGATGGCTTGGGTCAAAGCCTCCGAACCGGTCAGACCCTTCTCGCAACCGGTTCCTCTGGATATTCCGGGCGAGTAACGGGCTACCGGAAGTTATCCGCCCTGGACCAAGGGACGAAGGCCGGCGCTGGCTGCAAATTCAATCTGTCAGCCATGTGTTTGCTCTGACACTTACGCTTTTGCATCGTCCTTTTGGGGCATCGGAGGTTTTCAGCTTGTTAAAGTTCAGACTGTCGAGCATGATTCTCCTCCGCCCGGAAGCAAGACTTATCCTCGGCACGTAACCGAGATTGCGCGACGGCTCTTGAACCGGGGTGAAGAAAAATGCAGTGGGTGAATATTTCAGAGGGGTTGCGCAATGGTTAACTAAAGGTTAATCGGCTCTCGGAAGGGGTCAGGTATCCACGAATACGGGAGACGTCTAAACCTCGCATGTGGACGCGGTGTTTGACCGGGATTCAATTATGAAGCATCAGCCGCGGCGTGCTGCGCGAAGCAGCTACTCATGCTGCATGATTTCGTCGATGACGGCTTTCCCGCCCTTGTCCACGGAAATGACTTTGTGAATCGGAATGTAACCAGTCATAGTGATGTCAACGATGTAATTGCCGGGATCGAGCATGACATCGACTGGTGAACTCTTATCCAGCATGTGCTTGTTGACGGCCACCTGCGCACCTTTGGGCTGGGTCTTGATGCCGACGATGCCCATGCCCTGCGCCTGTTTTCCCCCAAACAGCTTGTTCATTTTTCCGACAGTCTTGATGTCATCGACGTTGCCAAGCGAGCGCAGCGTGGGCGAGAAGCTGACGGTCTGGGCGAGAACAAATTGGGCGCTGGTGGTCTCGTCAATGTAGCCAGCCTTGCGCACCAGAACGACGTGCTGACCTTTATCCACGGAGACCTGGGCGGGAGTGAGCTTACCTGTGTCTTTGCCATCGACATAGACGTTGGCGCCAGGGGGCGTGCTGGTGACGGAAAGAGTGGCAATGAGCAGCGTGAGATGGCTGGTAACAAATGATTTATTGCCGGACGCCACATCTACCGCGCGCGTGTCGGTAGAGTAGCCGGCTTTGCTTAGCGTAACCGTGTGCGGACCGGCACTGATTCCCGATAGTGTAAAGGGTGTGATCCACGAGGGGTCCGTCTTTCCGTCGAATTGCACCTGCGCGCCTTGGGGAGTGGAGTCCACCGACATCTGTCCGGGGACAACGACGGGGGCGATTGGTACGGTAGGTTTCTTCTTCTTGGCTCTCACGGCCGGAACGGGCACGTGAACAGGAGCAGCTTCGGGTGCGGCCACCGGTGCGGCAGATTCCGTTGGAGCAGGCTGCTCTTGCGCGAGCTGAACCGGGGCGGCAGGTTGGTTCGCTGCCGACTGGGCCGTTGGCTCGGGCGGAGCAGGACGAGGCGAACCGTCGTCACTGTTCAAACGATTAATGTGAAGGACGAGAACGATCGCAATAATGAGAATCAAGACGGCCGCACCGGCGATGGAATAAACCATCAGGCGGGGAGGGACGTTCTTGATTTCCTTGATTGCCTTTTCGGCGACCTCGCGAGGCTGAATTCTAGGTTTCTCCGGTTCACCGCCCGATCTGAAATCGGGCGCCGGAGAAGGCTGCTGCTCAGCGGCCGGACTGGGCGAAGGCGTCGTAATGTAGTCTTCCTTCAATGGAGGCAGCTCGGTCATCTCCGAGAAGCTGATGCCGCCACTGCCGCGCGCTGGAGCAGCTGCCGCCATCATGGGATCGACAGAAATTCTAGGCGGTTCGGTGACCGGAGCTTCGAAGGTTGGCTCATCGATGACCGCCGACGACATGGAAGCTGATGGCGACGTGGACTCGCCGGTCGCGTGGGCACGCGATGCTGAAGGTTCATTGAACGCATCGAGCTTAGGTGCTGAGGAGGTGGATTCGGTGCCGCCCCAGCCCGCCGCTGCGGCAGCCGCCTGAGCTGAAGGTCTCGACGCTACGGGAGGCTGAGGGGTAGCGGCTTTCGCCTCTACCGGCTTCGGAGCGGAGGCAAACTTTGCGGGAGCCGCAGCTTTCACAGGAGCTGCGATCGTCGGCGCCTTGGTTGGGGCGGCCGGAGCTTTCGCAGCCTGTGGCTTGGACTCCTTGCATTTCTCCAGGTCGTCGAGCAGCCCGCGTCCGCTCTGGTAGCGTTCGGCGGGATCCTTGGCCAGAGCTTTCATAATGAGATCGCTCAAGACGGGGTGAAGCTTGGGATTCACCTGCATGGGCGAAACAGGTGTGCTCTCGAGAATGCTTTGGCGCAAGGATTCTGAATCCTCGCGATCGAAAGCTCTGCGGTCGGTTACCATCTCATAAAACAAAGCACCCAGACTGTAGAGGTTTGACCGGGCATCGATATTTTCTCCGCGAACCTGCTCCGGCGACATGTAATGCAGGAGCGATGGGATGCCGGGCATTTGGGCGGCAAATTTGCCTACGCTGGAAACCCCGAATCCCAGAACTCGGACGGTGCCATCCCAACCGCACATGATTTTCGCAGGATCAAGACTATAGTGAAAAACGCTGTGGGAATGGGCATGATCGAGACCGCTGCATACTTGCCTTCCAATATCGAGCAGATCCCAGATGGAAAATCCTTCTTTACGGGCCAGCATCGTAGCCACGCTGTTGCCCTGGATGTACTCCATGGCAGCGTAGAACTGGCCGTCGATCACTCCGGCGCCAAAAACCGGCGCGAGGTTGGGGTTGCTCAGGACCTTCGCGGTCTCCGCCTCTTGCAAGAGACAGCTCTCTAACTCGGCCGCCGATTCGCCGAAGGCCGACAATTGGATGACCTTCAGCGCGACGGTCTGGTTGGTTTGAGGATCGTTGGCCTTAAAGACCGTGCCAGTGCCAGATTTTGACAGTTCACTCAGGATTTCGAAGTGGCCGATATTGGACATTTGCTCAGTGCCTCATCACAGAAAACAAGCCGCACAGTTTCCCCGTTGAGAAGCTGCATGGGTTCAAAACCCGGGGAAAGGTATGGTTAGGATACCGCTCGCAGGATGAAGGTTCGAATTACCAAAGTACCAGCCACTGTCAAATGTCTTCTGCAGGTTATTGATTCTACGAGCCGATTGAATTGAATGAATCCCAATAAAACCGATGTAACCGCAAAATTCGGACAAATTGGGACATGGCAAGGCGATGCCACCCTAACCTCTCTGAATGTCCGCAGACCCTCCGTGGCTAACCCAGTGTGCGCCTACACAGGGCTCGATTGCGCAACCTCTCCCCCCGAGGCACTGGCGACTGAAGGTGAGGGAGTCGTTGAAAACAGCCACTACAGGAGTCTGCTCCTGTGCGTATTTGCCGGGTAGGGACAGTGGGTCGTCTTGCATGACCGTCATGGTTTGTATCTCACTTTTTTCTAAGGGGTCAGTCCACCGTCGCCCCGCCGCAGCACCGCCTGTATTTTTTGCCGGAGCCGCAGGGGACGGGGATCGTTCCGACCGATCTTGTGGGAGCGGTGCGCTCGGTTCAGTGATGTCTGAGCTTCAATCTGGCTTGAGGTCCTTTGCCATGAGCACCTCGTCGTAGTACCGCCCATCCTGCTTTAACGCCTTCTTTTCGATTCCATATTTCAAACCCAGCCGCTGATATAGCCGCCGCGCTTGTTCGTTGTCGCTGACCACGGCCAGTTGGATCAGTTCGACCCGCTGGCGTGCAAATTCGACTAGGTCTCGACCAGTCGCCGTCTCGCACGATGGAACACGTAAAAGAATGGAATCACACTGAAGCCCTCGCCCAGACATTACTTCCGTTACGGAGTAGTCTTCCACCGGGCTGAGTACAATCTAGTTGCCACGACGACCAAAACTCCCGCCCCGAGGAGAATGACGTGTCTAACCCAGTAAGCGACGAACCCATCACCTGCGCTTCATGTGAATATCGCTATCTTCGGAGTAGAGCGGTTTGCCCGATGTGCGGGACCGCCCCACCAGCCGTTAAACCCATTCAGCCGCTCTTACCCGTTCCTGACGAATTCAGAACCAATCACAAAACCTTCCAGTCGAGTCTCAATAGTCAACCAAGACGTCCCCATCCCGGGCTCAGGAGATTGATCCCCATCGTTGTTGTCTCGACCGTACTCATGGTGGTTTCATCGGTTCTTTACGAGGTTCACAAACGCGACCTTGCCAAGGAATCCGCATCAGCAGCCGAACCTACTGCCACATCGACGCAGCCCCAGGTAAAAAACTCTGATCAACGACACATCGCCCACAATCCGGTCAGACGAGTTCAGCATGTCATCCCGGCAAAAATGGGGACCGCGCAGACACCCGACATAGCGAAAGAGGATGATCCTGTCGAGTTGTGGAAGGCGGTCAAGCGAGGCAATGTCAATGCGGAGGTCACACTAGCCAACCTTTACTTGCAGGGAAAGTCGGTTCCTCAAAGCTGTGAACAGGCGCACATGCTTTTACAGATGGCATCGACCAAAGGCAGC
Organism: Candidatus Acidiferrales bacterium; assembly: GCA_035603655.1. Classification (GTDB taxonomy): domain Bacteria; phylum Acidobacteriota; class Terriglobia; order Terriglobales; family Acidobacteriaceae; genus Sulfotelmatobacter. The sequence continues at coordinate 6,567 of DATNKA010000365.1, forward strand.
AAAGCTGCCGATACTGTTCTGAAGAGTAGCTATCCAGAACGATGCAAGTGATTGGCTCCGGTGGCTCTAAGCCGCCTTCTTCTGTTGCGCCTTGGTCTTCGCCCAGCGTGCGCGTTGCGCTGCCGCGATTCTCCTGCGTCCAGCAGCGGACATCGTGC
>DATNKA010000366.1:0-7809 GCA_035603655.1 Candidatus Acidiferrales bacterium
TTCAATTGAGTCGCTTGAAGTAATTCCGGGAGCTTCGCCGGCGGAGTACGGCGGCAAGACAAGCTTAGTGATCGTGGCGACCACTCGCTCTGGCCTGGGCTCAAAAACGCCGCATGGCAGTGTGAATGCTTCCTACGGATCGTTCGGCTCGTCGAATATCGGCTTTGACCTCGCTTATGGTGGTGGCAAGTGGGGAAATTTCATCTCGGCGAACGGACTGAATACAGGGAGATTCCTGGACCCGCCGGAATTTGTCGTGATGCACGACAAAGGCAACGAAGAAAATATTTTCGACCGCGTCGACTACCAGCTATCGAGCAAGGACTCGATTCACCTCAACCTCGGCTTTAGCCGCTCGTGGTTCCAGACGCCCAATTCGTACGACTCGCAGAACGCGACGCCGTGGAACGGTGTTAGCATCAGCAATAACGGGCTTGGTCCCAATGGCATCCCCGTCGGTCCTGCAGACCAGCGATCGAAGATCGACACCTTTAACATCGCTCCGACCTGGACGCGGGTGATCAACCCGACCACCGTGTTTACCTTCGGCGGCTTCGTCCGACGAGATGGTTACAATTACTATCCGAGCAACAACCCGTTTGCGGACCTCGGCCCACCGAATCTTCAGCAGCAAACTATCTCGCAATACCGGACACTCACGAACACGGGGGTGCTCGCGAATGTCACCCATGTGGTAGGCATCAACAACATCAAGGCGGGAGTTACGTATCAGCAGACCTTTCTCACGGAAAACTTCAACCTCGGAATCGTCGACCCAAATTTCAACGCGCCCTGCCTGGATGCCAACGGCGTACCGGTATTTGTCGGGAATCCGGGGGTGAATAACCCCGGCAATTGTGCCGGTGCCGCCTCAACGAATGCAGCACTGTATCCGACGCCATTCGTGGCCAATCCTAGTTTCGATTCATTGCTCGGTTGCTACGATCTGACTCGATCGACACCATCGTCGGCTGACGGTTGTGCCAGCGCCACCAGCGGCTTGTATGCATTTCACGGGCATACGGACATAAAAGAACTCGCCCTCTATATTCAGGATTCGATCACCATAAAAAATTGGTCCTTGAATCTGGGACTGCGTGGCGATCTTTACAACGGCCTTGTCGTGGCTCATCAGGCCGAGCCTCGCGTTGGTGTTGCTTACAACATCAAGCGGACCAATACGATCCTCCGAATCTCCTACGCGCGTACGCTGGAAAGTCCTTTCAACGAGAATCTGGTACTTTCGAGCACCGGTTGCGCTAATGCAGTCTTGAATCCCCTTCTTGCCTGTTCTCAGCCGGCTTCAGCGGGGGCGACGCCGTTCAATCCCGGCTATCGCAACGACTTCCATGCTGGCCTGCAGCAGGCGCTCGGCAAATATGCGGTCATAAGCGGGGACTACATTTGGAAATACACGCACAATGCCTACGATTTCAGCGTACTAGGGGCGACCCCAATTACCTTCCCGATTGACTGGCACAACTCGAAAATTCCCGGCTATGCCGTCCGCGTGAGCGTACCGGATTTCCATGGCTTCTCGGCGTTGATGGTTTTCTCTAGCGTTGCGGCGCGTTTTTTCACTCCGCAGATCGGCGGCGCGGGTGCGGTTCCGTCGGTGGCCTTTGGCTCGGGAATCACACCCTTCCGCATTGACCACGACGAAACTTTCAATCAGACCACTCACTTTCAATACCAGCCCTGGAAGCGAGGCCCGTGGCTAGGCTTCAACTGGCGATATGACAGCGGATTGGTGGCTGGAGCTGCTCCCTGCTACGGTGTAGGGCCCGCCAATAACTGTCCTCAATCGACCACGCTAGGAGGACAGCCGGCCACTAACATGACGGATGCCTTCGGCACACCATTAACTGCCGATCAGGAGTTCCAGGCTGGGTTTAGTTGCAACGGTGCGCGTGCCACGCCAACGGTTCCTTTGCCCTTTACGTGTCTCGCGTCCCAGTTCGGGTCGTCTCTCATATCAGTGCCCGCGCCAGGGACCGAAAATGATGATCACAAGCCGCCGCGTATCGCGCCCCGCAGCCTGTTCGATATTGCCGTCGGTGACGACAATCTGTTCAAAGGCGATCATTACAGATGGAGTCTTACCATGACTGCCATCAATATCACTAACAACTATGCACTCTACAACTTCCTTTCCACCTTCAGTGGCACGCACTACGTGACTCCGCGAGCACTGACGGCTCAACTCGGGTTCCACTTTTAGCCGACTCTCCCCCGTCGAATGAGGGCAGTGCGATCAAAACCGTACTGCCCTCCTTTAGCACGGATGCTGGAACGCGCAACTCACTCTGGAGACATCAATGCGTCTATACGTGTTCACGCTCACTGGACCGTGTTTGTTTCTGTTCTTGTGTCCGCCGGCTCACGGGCAGACTTCCTCTAAGACGCCCAGTGGCGATGTTCAAAAGGCCGTTGAGGACAAAGATACCATCGCGATTGTTGAGCTGGGCGCAGCAACTAGCTGGAACCTTAGCGGAGGCGCCGCAACGTTCGCTCCGAATCTTGCAGCGGAGGTGACACCGATAGAGAACTGGCTGGAGCTTGAGGCAGGGGTGTCGCCCTTCTACACTCATAAGTCAACGGAATGGGACACTGACCTACTTTTCAAAAAGCCGTGGACCATATCACGGAAGGCAGAGTTCATGCTGGGCGTCGGTCCCGAATGGGTCCACCTCAGACAGAACGGGAAAGTGACCAACTCCATCTCTGGTGAGATAGCGGCAGACTTCATGTTTTGGCCGACCGGCAAACACCGTCTCGGCTGGTTCCTCGAACCCGCTTACGACTACAGTTTCGCCGGAGGCCACCAGCACTCCATCGGTATTAGCGCCGGTCTCCTCATCGGAATGCCGTGACAGTTACGGAACATGGAAACGCGCGCGATGTCGCCAGCCGTAAGCCAATTGTCACCTGACGACAACGATCGAACCGCGTTTTCAACTCTCTGGATTCCGGTAGAGTGGTCGGCAATCTGCCCTGAAACGACAGCTCGAAAACCCAATTGCTCTATCTCCCCAGCATTCATGCCAGAGATAATCGGTCGTTCGGTTCGTTCGTAATCGCCGACAAGGAAAACCCTGAGAGAAGCCGGCGGAGAACCCGCCGCTGCAGAAAGTCATTGTACGAAATTAAAATGCGTCTGCAAGTAGATGATAATAAACAAGTTATAGGTGGAGGCGGCGAGAGTCGAACTAATCACTATGTTGATAACACGTAAGTTACTGATTCTTGGAACTGCCACAACGGGTAAAAAAGGCCGCATTGCCCAATCCATTATACGTTTATTGTACGAAAATGCTTTCGCTCGGAGTCGCACAGGCACAACACAGTGGCCACAGTATCCCATAGATTCGTCGCGATCGAGAAAAAAGTACTCTTCCTCCAGTACTGCGGTCGCGCTTTTCCATTACTTCCGGGTTGCCCGTGACGCTGGCACAATCGGCCAACCTCGCTAGCAGATCGAGCAGGGCGCTCATGAGTAAAGCTGGCGGAACACAAACCAAGGTGCTTCGATCAGTGGCCTTTCGTGAAAAACTAGCGATCCCTGAGATGCTAGGATCAGGCCAGCCTGACTGAAGAGGCCGAATGAAGGGATCTCAATGGACGCAGATCAACGCCCGCTCGTCCTGTTAACGGGAGCGTCAGGTTACATCGGCGGGCGCCTGCTAAAAGAGTTGGAGAAAGCCGGCTGGCCGGTTCGTTGCTTAGCTCGGCGACCTGATTTTCTCAGATCAAAAGTTGCCGCCTCCACCGAAGTCATTAAAGCAGATTGTCTGGATCGCAGTTCACTAGTGCCGGCGATGGCAGGAGTGCAGACGGCGTATTACCTCGTCCACTCCATGGGGTCTTCGGGTAAGTTCGAACAGGAAGATCGCGAAGCCGCGCAAACTTTTGCCGATGTAGCGCGCGATTCTGGAGTAGGACGCATCGTCTATCTGGGTGGCCTGGGGAACCCGGACCAAGCGCTCTCCACTCATTTGCGCAGTCGTCACGAGGTTGCAGACATCTTGCGAAGCTCAGAGATCCCGACCATCGAATTTCGCGCCTCCATCGTGATCGGTTCCGGCAGTCTTTCATTTGAAATGATTCGCGCGCTGGTACAGCGGTTGCCGGTGATGATCTGCCCGCGATGGGTTGCCGTCAAAGCCCAGCCGATCGCGGTTGAAGACGTAGTTGCGTACCTGATGGCGGCGCTGGTCTTGCCGGTGGAGCAGTGCGGCGTTTTCGAAATCGGGGGAACCGACCAAGTCAGCTACGGCCAGATCATGCAGGAGTATGCCCGGCAATGCGGCCTCCACCGATGGATGATCCCGGTTCCGATCTTGACGCCTCGACTCTCGAGTTTGTGGTTGGGCCTAATCACGCCTGTTTATGCCCGCATTGGCCGAAAGCTCATCGATAGTATGCGCAACCCAACTCTGGTGCAGGACACCTCCGCTTTGACAGCTTTTGGCATCAAGCCGAGAGGTTTGCGAGAAGCGATAGAAAGAGCTCTTCGCCATGAAGACAAGGAATTTGCCCTGACTAGCTGGTGCGATGCTCTTTCCTCGGCGGGGAAGCCGCACTCTTGGGGCGGAGTAAAGTTTGGCACCAGGCTCGTCGATTCTCGGACCGTGCAAGTATCGGTTCCGCCAGCGGCAGCTTTTGCTCCGATTCAGCGCATCGGAGGTTTGAATGGCTGGTACTTTGCCAATGTTCTTTGGTGGTTTCGGGGTCTCTTAGATCTCGTTGTAGGGGGCGTGGGACTGCGCCGGGGCCGTCGCGATCCTCACACACTTTCCGCGGGCGACGCACTGGATTTCTGGCGAGTGGAAACCTTTGTGCCGGATCACGAACTCGGTCTGGTCGCTGAAATGAAAGTGCCCGGCCGCGCGTGGTTGCAGTTCGAGGTGGAAGCAAATAGCCGAGGCTCCGTCATTCGGCAGACCGCTATTTTTGATCCCGCCGGATTGGCGGGGCTTTTCTATTGGTACATGCTTTATCCTGTGCATCGCTGGATTTTCGGCGGCATGCTCAACGAGATTGCAGCTGTCGCAGGACGCAGGACAGGTACATCTTCCCTTGTGGCATGACGGTCCCACCACGCTATTGCATCGCTAAAATCGGCCCAGGTGGTGAAAGAGCCGAGCATCTGCGAAGTGTATAGACTGTGAGGGAGCGCCGCACTTTTGCCTGACGTACATCTCGCAGTCGGCTCGGCTGTAACGCGGGCAGACACATGCCCGAATAGGCTTCCTTATGAGAACCTCAGAACTCTAACCGCGCCTGAAAGGCGATCATCCGTGGACTGCTATCGCCACCGGCGGAGAAGTTGTTGACACGAGCGCTCCAAATCCACTCTGCGTGGAAAGATTTCGTCTGGATCGAGAAAAAACAGTCCAGCTTCCTCCGATACCGCAAGCCACCCGACTTCCCACCTTCCTCGCTGAGCCCGTTTGTAGCCCCGAGAAATGCCAGCGCGGTTCTCGCTACTCGCTCACGCTAATCGGACCGGTATTCGGTCATGTCGCCTAGCACCGCGAATTTCATGTCGCATCCGCAGCCTGGCATTTGTGTCTGTCAAATTGCTGCTGAAGGTTGGCCTGGGCATCGACCGTCCGATTGAGAGCACTCATCGGCGCTTTGAACTCCCGGTTGCAATGTGTGCATACACCAACGACAGGAGTTGAACTGAGCCATTTTAGGACTCTGAGTTTGCGCTGGTTCGGTGGAGTATTCTTCTCGCTCATCAGACCGAGAGTCTAAACGGCATCAACGGTGACAATCAATGCAGCGTGGCCCGTGTTCTGGTCCCGAGTCAAGTTTGCTCAGAGCGCTGGGTTCTTCGCAGATCGGCGTGTCTCTACCCGCACTATTGTTACATTTGATCACTTGGACCCCCGATAGCTTCTCTCGAACGGTGGGCACCTTCCCAGGAAAGCCCTATGGGAGGGTAGCATTTCTTCCTAAGCATATTCTCCGATGCGCAAAGGTCACAAAGCGAACAGAAGGGTGAGCGTTTTGGTAACAACGTATCCATAGGATTTGTTGAATCAGCGGCTTTTGCAAGTGGCGACCGTCGTGCTTTATCGATTGCGCGAGACGCACGGATGGGAGGCGAGAAATATATCTACAAGGTTCGACGGATATTGGGCTGGCACGGAATAGAGAATAGATCGCAGATAACCAAGAGACAAGGAAAGAAACTCTGTGAGCGATTCGACACCAGGAAAACAGCGGAGTGTGCGAGCGCTTGAATGGCTGAACTTTTTCCTCGCCGACGTGCAAACCGGGCTCGGTCCCTTCTTGGCTGCCTATCTTGCTTCGAGTGGATGGAATCCGGGGAGTGTTGGTTATGTGCTGACTTTCGGCGGCTTGGTCGGGGTCGCAATGCAAACTCCAGCGGGAGCTGTGATCGATGCAGTGCATCGCAAACGAACCTTGCTTGCGATAAATCTCGGTTTCCTGGTTGCTGGAGCATTCCTCCTCATGGGCCATCTGAGCCCGTGGAGGGCATATGCCGCGCAGTTCCTTATCGGAAGTTCAGGACCGTTCCTTGGGCCCACCGTCGCGGCAATCACACTCGGAATTGTTGGCGTCGCAGCGTTTGACAAACAGTTCGGGAAGAATCAAGCGTTCAATGCTGCCGGAAATGTCTTCACCGCGCTGCTTGTCGCCTATGTCAGCTACCAATTTGGCTATCGCGCAATATTCGCAGTGGCTGCATTGCTCGCCATTCCTGCTGCCGTCTCTCTCTTCTTCATAGATTCCAGGCAGATCGATTATGCACGGGCCCGCGGTGCGATCCAAAAACAAGGCAAGATTACGGCGGAGGGATGGTCTGCTCTTCTCAAGGATCGCATTCTCATTTATTTCCTGGCGACGGCCTTTCTTTTTCACTTGGCGAACGCCGCAATGTTGCCGGAACTGGGCGAGATGCTGTCGAAGGACAATCTGAAGGCGGCTGCTCCGTTCATGTCCGCGTGCATAATCGTGACGCAGCTCGTGATCGCGATCTCCGCGGCCTGGATTGGAAGGCGAGCTGCCGCCAAAGGTAGAAAGCCGCTCCTGCTGCTGGGCTTCGGAGTCCTTCCCATCCGCGGAGTTCTTTACACTCTTACGCACGCTGTCGGAGCGCTCATTGCGATTCAAACGCTCGATGGAGTCGCAAATGCCATATTCGGTATCGTCTCGATCCTGGTTGTCAAAGACAGGACTCAGGGTACGGGGCGCTTCAATGTGGCTGCCGGATCACTTGCGACAATGCTTGGCATCGGGGCGGCTCTGAGTACAACAATCGGGGGTGTACTGATCCAGCATCTAGGCTACCGAGCGTCATTTCTCGGCTTGGCGGGAATCGCTTTGCTCGGCGGATCAGCCATTGGAAGATGAGAGCCTCAGCTCCAGTGAAGAGCACTGAACGTGTGAAAGAGAGAAGCCCCCGGAACTCGCCTCTGCAGAACGCTATTGTACGAAATTAAGATATGTCTGTAAGTAACTGATAATAAAATAGATATTGGTGGAGGCGGCGGGAGTCGAACCCGCGTCCGAAAATGTTACTGGTCAAGAGACTACATGCTTATTCGCGTTCATGCCCTCGGCATTACCCGAGGACGTTCGCGGCCCACGCTCAGAACGGACAAGAAACGCTAGCCGCTAGCCTGTAATCTTAACCTCCCCGCCCAGACGTAGCGGAGAAGAGCAGCCCTCTGTGTGACGCTCGCTCACCGCCCAAGGGCAAAGCGGTGGAAAGCGGCTGCCTAATTAATTAGGCTGCGTATGCCATTTGTTGATTGGCAATTATCATTTTGC
>DATNKA010000367.1:0-5400 GCA_035603655.1 Candidatus Acidiferrales bacterium
CCGGATTTTTTTGCGGGTCTGATTCCAGACTGGACTTCGGGTCTCATTGCCGCCGGTCTGCTGGGAGCGATTGCGGTGGGCGCAGCCCTGTATCCGGCACGAAAAGCGGCGTCGGTTGATCCCATTGAGGCGTTGCGCTACGAGGCCGGTGGATAGCGGAATGCTGATTGAAATCATTCTAGAAGCCTGGATCGCGCTGAAACGAAACCTGACGCGCAGCTTCCTCACCATGCTGGGAATCGTTTGGGGGATTGCAACGGTCACGTTGCTGATCGCTTACGGCAGCAGTTTTCGCAGCATTCTCGTGCATGGGTTTGACGCCTTCGGCAAGAGCGTGGTGATTTGCTGGCCGCAGCAGACCAGCGAGCAGCCGGGCGGCCAACGCGCCGGGAAAAAGGTGGTTGTCGAGCAGGTCGACGTGGATATGGTGAAGGCTACTGCGCCGCTGGTGAGACATGTGTGCCGGGAAACCGTGAACCGTCCTGGAATTTCTTATGGGGACCGCATGGTGGGAACGGCGGCGGTTCGAGGAGTCTGTCCGGAATATGGCGAGATGCGCAACGAAATACCGTCCGAAGGGCGCTGGATCGATACCGGGGACGAGTTGGAAAGGAGGCGCGTCATCTTTCTGGGCGGACGCCTCAAGGAACAATTGTTCAGCGGACGGCCGGCGGTAGGGGAGACGGTCGAAGTGGGTGGAGTTCGATTCACCGTGGTTGGAGTGATGGCGCGCAAGATTCAGCTCAGCAACTATTTCAGCAGCGACGATGAATCGGCGTGGATTCCCTACGCCACCGCTGGAGATCTGTGGAACACGCGTTACGCGGCTGTGTTGTTGTTTGAGCCATTGGCGCCGCAGTTTGAAAAGAAGGCTATGGCACAGGTGTTGGCTGCGGTGGCGACCCGGCAGAATTTTTCGCCCACCGACCCAAAGGCTTTCCAGATGTTCGGGCGGGATGAATTCCGTCCGGTGATTGATGCGCTTACGATCGGGCTGCAAGTGCTGCTTGCCTTCGTTGGAACCTTGACCCTTGGGATCGGCGGCGTAGGTGTGATGAATATCATGTTGGTCTCGGTGGATGAACGGATTCGCGAGATCGGCCTGCGCCGCGCTTTGGGGGCACGGAAGCGACACATCAAGCTGCAGTTTTTGGCGGAAACATTGTTAATCATGTTACTGGGCGGCGCGATCGGCGTGCTGCTGTCCTATCTCATCGCATGGGCCGTGGGAACGCTTCCCATGATGGGGCCTCTGTTCGAAGATGACTCCGGGCAGGGCGATATCCACCTGCGGATTTCGATGATGACGGTAGCGCTTTCGAGTGCGGTGCTGTTGGTGGTGGGAGTCATCAGCGGGATGGTTCCGGCCTTGCGGGCGTCGAAACTAGACCCGGTCGAGGCGCTGCGTTACGAATGAACCAGGCAGGACTTGGGCTTCGTTCGAGCGTCCTCATTTTCTGATCTTCAGACTTCATTCGAAATTGATTTGATCCGGGGCGCAATTCGCAGTAACTTGCTCCTGAGCCGTTCGCATCGCGAGGTGCACTTTGCCGATTTCGTGCGTTGACACGATCCCTCTTGCCATTGAACATAGCAAACAGCAATTGTTCAAACCTTTCCGGTTTGGTCAGTGGACCAAGCTCGCAGTAGTCGGACTACTGGCGGGCGAACTCGGCACCGGCGGCGGGTTCAACGGGTCCAACTTTAACTTTCCACAACATCCGGGAAGCTCGCGGCTTTCTCTTCCGGGGACTTGGGGAGGAATTGATTCCGCGCTCGTGGCCGCACTGATCGCAGCCCTGGTGGTTGCCGCATTCACATTCGGGATCATCATGATGTATGTAAGCAGCGTGATGCGCTTCGTCCTATTCGATAGCATCTTGGCCAAAGAATGTCGCATACGGCAGGGCTGGAGTCGCAGGCAGGGCGCGGGATGGCGCTATTTTTTGTGGCAACTGCTCTTTCTCGTGGTTACGCTAAGCTGCTTCGTTGTGCTAATCGGAATTTCTGGGGCTTTTGCTTTCGCGATGGGATGGCTGAAGGAACCAAAGGAGCATGTTCTCCCATTGGTGTTGGGCGGCATTGTTCTCTTCTTTGTGCTGTTGATTTTTTTCCTCACCACGACGGTGATCTTCGTGCTGACCAAGGATTTTGTCGTCCCCCAGATGGCTCTGGAGAATATCGGCGCGCTCGAAGGATGGCGACGGCTGTGGCCGATGATCAAATTCGAAAAAGGAGGATACGCCGGCTACATCGGGATGAAGATTTTAATGGCTATCGGCGCGGGGATCGTGGTTGGCATTGCAAGTATTATCCTGGGCGTAATTATTGCGATACCGACCGTGGGGCTGAGCATCCTTGCGGTTCTAACCGGTAAGTCGGCCGGACTTACCTGGAATGTTTATACGATAACGCTCGCGGTAGTGGTAGGGAGCATTCTGCTGGCAATTTTTGTATATTTGATCGCTTTGATTTCGGTGCCGGTCATCGTGTTCTTCCCCGCATACTCGATTTATTTTTTTGCGGCACGCTATCCTGCGCTGAGCGCCGCGCTCTATCCGGCACCTCCGCTGTCGCCTCAAATTCCAGCGGGAGCGCCACCGCCCTACGAACCTCCGCCGCTGCCTCCCGCTGCCGAGCCCATTGGATAGAGGCGACCGCGCCTTCTACTCAGGCGTTCTTGGCTTGGCATCACGTGGGTGCGGCGAGGAGAAACGACGACCGCTGACGCGTTTGCCCGTTCCGGGAGCGGTCCAGCGCCGGATTGCGAGCTACCCGTTGATCTGCGAGAAAGTTGAGCGCCGAAGAAACTGTCCCTGTCCGGCGCGACCTAAGAACCTGTCTCCGTCGATCACCACGCGGCCGCGAGAAAGAACGATGTCCGGCATGCCCGTCACCTGGATGCCTTCAAACATCGAGTAGTCCACTCGCATGTGGTGAGTCTTCGCGCTGATTGTGTGCTGGCGTTTAGGATCGAAGATTACCAGATCGGCGTCACTGCCGACTGCGATCGTTCCCTTGCGCGGATACAGACCGAAGAGTTTTGCCGGAGTCGTCGAAACCAGTTCTACGAATCGATTGACGCTGAAGCGTCCCTGAGCAACGCCACCGGAATAAATCAGGCTCATTCGGTGCTCAATGCCCGGGCCCCCGTTCGGGATTTTTGTAAAGTCACCGCGTCCCAGTTCTTTCTGCTCCTTAAAGCAGAACGGACAGTGGTCGGTAGAGACGACCTGCAGGTGATCGCGCTTGAGGCCGCTCCAGAGCCTTTCCTGATGCCACTTTTCGCGAAGCGGCGGAGTGAACACATATTTCGCCCCTTCAAAATCGGGCACGTCAAAGTTTTCTAGCGAGAGATACAAGTATTGCGGGCAAGTTTCAGCGTAAACGGGCAGCCCGCGGTCACGCGCCTCCCTGACTTTTTCCAGCGCCTCGCTGCAACTCAAATGGACGATATAGATGGGGGCGCCGGCCATTTCCGATAACGCAATCGCGCGGGAAACAGCTTCTGCTTCTGCCGTGGTGGGGCGTGTGAGAGCGTGATATTTCGGACCCGTCTTGCCTTCTGCCAACGCCTGTTGAACGATTACGTCGATTGCGCTTCCGTTTTCGGCGTGCATGCAGATGAGCCCGCCGTTCTTCGCGGTGGTTTGCAGGGCTCGGAAGATGCTGGCGTCGTCGAGCATGAAGACGCCGGGGTAGGCCATGAAGAGTTTGAAGCTGGTCACGCCTTCGCCCACCAGGGCATTCATCTCCTGCAGTTGGCCATTGCTGATGTCGGTTACGATGCAATGGAAGGCATAATCACTGACGGCCTTCTGCGAAGCCTTCTCCATCCAGGTGTCGAAGGCTTTGCGCAACGGCTGGCCCTTGTATTGAATGGCGAAGTCGATCAGGGTAGTGGTTCCGCCGAAAGCAGCGGCGCGGGTTCCGGTTTCAAAGTCGTCGGCGCTCGTGGTTCCGCCGAAAGGCATATCCAGATGAGTGTGAACATCGATGCCGCCGGGGAAAACATATTTACCCGACGCGTCCACTACCTGTGTAGCGTTTTCTCGGGGAAAGTCTTTGCCGAGGGCTGCGATTTTGCCATCTGCGATTGCCACATCTGCCACGCAGGTATCGGTTGCCGTCACCACGGATCCGTTACTGATGATCGTGTCAAAGCCCATTGCTGTCTCCGCGCGCCTTCGAGATGAAACAGGAATTCTATGCTAAACTGCCGGACTTCAGTTCCTGATATTTCCTGAGTGTGAAAGGGGCTTGCCATGCAGTTTGGCATTACGCTGAAGCCGGACATCTCGGTAGAGCGCATCGTGGGTTTAACGCGTCAAGCCGAGGCTGCGGGGTTCGAGTACGGATGGCTTTTCGACTCCCACGTTTTGTGGATGGACCCCTACCCTTTGCTTACGCTGATGGCGGCGAACACGCAGCGCATGCGGCTAGGCACCTTGGTGACGAACCCGGCGGTACGCGATCTCACGGTAACCTCCAGCTTGTTCGCCACCCTGAATCAAATCTCAGGGGGAAGGATGGAACTGGGTATTGGGCGCGGAGACAGCTCCAGACGCGTGCTGGGTAAGAAGCCAGTGAGCTGGTCACAGTTGGAGACGGCGGTGAACATTTTTCGCGATCTCACCGCGAGCCGCGAGATCGAATATGAAGGCCAGCCAACGCGCCTCACCTGGGCCAAAGTTCCTCCGCGCGTTTGGATCGCGGGCTATGGACCCAAGGTATTGCACATGGCAGGCCGGGTTGCCGACGGGATCATTCTTCAGTTTGCCGACCCTGATTTGATTTCCTGGTGCCTGGGCTTCGTGAAAGAAGGCGCGCGCGCGGCGGGCCGAGATCCGAAGGAGATCGAAGTAATGTCGGCGGCTCCGGTTTGGGTTTCTGATGATTTGGTCGCGGCCCGCGAACGGGTGCGCTGGTTTCCTGCTCTGGTGTCCAACCATGTGATGGATCTGATCCGGCAATACAAGCCCGAAGACCTGCCGCCGGCGCTCACTTCGTACGTGCAGGACCGCGGGGGCTACGACTATTTGCACCACTGCGTGGTCGAGAGTGACAATGCAAATTTCGTATCTGACGAAGTGGTGGATCGTTTTTGTGTCGTTGGGCCGGTTGCAGCGCATCATGAAAGGCTTCGCAAGCTGGCCAGCGTGGGGGTTACGCAGTTCAACTTGTATTTGATGTGCGGCGACGAGGAAGAATCGCTGGACGTTTATCAACGCCACGTCTTGCCAGGATTCAGGGCAGCCGCGCAAACCAAACGCTGAGGTTACGAGACTGGCATCGGCGCAAGCACGGGCGGTCGCTGAAACCTCATCATGGCGTAGTAGACCACGAAGGAAACGGCGAAGCCGACGAACCACGAATAATCATACAAAACGCGCACCGACG
>DATNKA010000368.1:0-2959 GCA_035603655.1 Candidatus Acidiferrales bacterium
CAGGCGAACAGCTCACGAATGTGCCACGCCGAAGACTCGACCGCGACCTCCGCCGTCCTCCTTTACCTTGCCCGTCCGAACTCCGGCCTTCTCCGCGCTGCGCCGCTCATAATGCTCGCGGCTCAGGATCTCGACGCCCTCAACTCAAGCGAGCCCACGCTGGTCGACCGCGCGCCTACCGGACCGGGTTGGCTGCAAAGGTACAGCCTTCCTGTGGGCGCCGCCATGCGACAGTTTTGGTGAGGACGAGGGCTTTCGAGTCCGGGCGTGACGACTCGTCCGTCGGTCCAAGCGCCTCAGCCGAGGAAGAGGCGATTGTCACCGGGGTCTTGGTGGCCCATCCGCCTACCGGCGCGAGCGCGATCGTCGCTTCACGAGTGTCGCCGCGAACGGCGAACTCGGCCAACATGTAGAGATACGGACACCTACGACGCGGCTGTGCTTTGCGACCCAACGCCTCACGCTCTGTCAGAGATCAAGTAGTTAAACAACCTGACCGAGCCGCGTTTGTCGGTGGCAAAACCGCTTAGTTGAGGCAGATTCCTTGAGGCCGCCCAGGACCGTGAGGTCGACAGCGGATCGACCTCAAGCGCATCATCGCCGAGAGGTTTCAGAATTTCGGCTTCTGGTACATCAGCGGAAGGCCTGCCATCCAGTCAGGACGAGGAGTTCGTCGAGGCTTTCAGGAAACTTCCCGCGCGGGTTGGCCCGGTCAATCATATCGAGACGACATAACTCTGGCGTTGCTGTGCAAAGTCCCCAAGCGGCCCGTCGACGGCCCCTTGGCGGACTAGACATAAGGCGAACGATCTTGCGTGGAGAGCCGTGATTGTCTCGCCGAGCGCGCCATAAGCTTGGTTTCGCGGGAGTCATCGCTTCCAGGCTTCGCCTTGTTATTGAGGCCTTATTGCAGGACAACCGCATCAGGCTACGGCAGTTCCTCCGAGTTGAGTCTATCGTCACCCGAGGTGCAAGGCTTGACAGGGAGTAAGGACTCTTAAATTCTGTCCTTCCCGAAGCGGGCAACATTCCACGGCAAATATTCAAAACGCGAGACCCCCCTTTGCGACCAGATAACAGGCCGATACTGACGCGCGTCGAAATGGCCGGTCGAAGACTGGCGAGGAAATATTTCCCCCAAAAGCTGATTTCTGCGCTCGAATTCGATCCATATGACCAGCGGGCGCGAGAACATAACGCCGGTGCGCTTCTGGATAAGATGCATAATGAGCCTGGCCGAGGAGCTCTGGAAACCTGTCAACGCATTCTCGCAATTATGCAAATCAGTTATCCAACAACAAAGCTCGTTGAAGAGTACTTCTCGAGCCTCGAAATTGTCCTGGGCAGCATGCGCCAACTTGAAAATCCGGGGCAGCTTGTAATTGGCCTAGGTCCTGGGCGATGCGGGTCGACGAGCCTTGCCGCCATGCTTGGGACCGTGCCGAATAGCTGCTGCACGCACGAGACTCCACCGCAGATATTTTGGAAGCCCCGAAGTGAGCAAGTTGACTTTCATGTCAAACGTTTCCGCATGCTGACCAATTCCTATTCTCTTGTAGCCGATGTTTCTCATTGGTGGCTGAATTCAATCGAACAGTTATTTGATCAATTCCCGAAAGCAAAGGTCATTGGTCTGATTAGAGATCCTGCCGAGTGCGCAATGTCTTTCACACGCGTTCAAGGATACGGGAAGGGTTCATACAACCCGTGGGCGACACCCCGCAATGGTGTGTGGCGCTCTGGGTATTGGGATCCAAGCTATCCTAGCTACTCGCCCCCAAGTTACAGTGACAAGAGCCCCGATCTTGCGAAGCTTGAGCTTATTACTCGATATGTGAGGGAGTATAATGCGCAGCTTGAAAAATTAGCGCGAGATGCACCAGATAAAGTCAAGCTAGTGCGCACCGAAGAGTTAGGAAAAGAAACAATTCAAAGCGAAATATTTCGGATTGCGCAGTCGCAAGGGAAATGTGATACTTGGCAACTGAACGTAAGAGGGATAACTGAAGGCAGAAAGATGCAAATCAAATTGTAAATCGAATGAATGACGCCGTTTCCTGATGCCAACGAGATTCCCGCGAGTAGTGCTCGAAGAGACAAATAGCAACGATCGTTGGACTGAGTATGCCTATCCGCAAGAGAGTACAGAAGTCCGATCTCTCACTCTTCTTGCACGCATGGCCACCTTCGCTCGGAGAACAATCATGAGGCAGGTAGTAGGCCCGCACATGTGGTCTTTTTTTCTTCAACCATCCACGCCTTCGATTGTCGAGCATCGCGCGAGGCGCGAGGCGCGAAGCGCGAATTGATCACGGGCTCGAAGCATCTCGCCGCGAACACGGAGAGGACGATGCCTGCGATGACTGCCGCAAATCTCGCGGGAAGCCCAGGTCAACGGCGCCAAAGCCAGGACGGTCGCGCTCCCGAGTCCGAAGATGATTGGCCAATGCGTCAGGTAGATGGGGAAAGGACAGCCTTCCAAGACTGCACAATCGATCGAGCCCCAAGAAATGAGCGGAGCGACTCGTTTTGCATGATCGCAATGGTCAGAATGGTCCGCTCCGTAGCCACTGAGAACAAAAAATATACAAACGGCCGACGCCCCGTCGCTGATGAAGTAGATGGGCGAGGCCGCAATTAACCGGTCAGTGTCCCTGACAATGGGGGACGCCATGGCTGTGCCGAGAAAAACGCCAACATGGAGTGCGAGAGGAGGACCTGAGCGGAGGCGAGATCTCTGAGCGTGTCGACGTAATCGAGACGCATTCTCTTGCCTTCCATCGGACGCTCAGTGTCCGCGGAAACGGGAACCGCAGCCAAGTGCAAAGCCGTTTCCATGGGCCAATTGCCCCCCCGCCCGACCGTCGGCGCGTCAGAGGTCGCCTTCTTCAAGACCCCTGAAAGCTTGGTCAAGACAATGAATTCTGTCGTTCGATAACGCTTCTGTAAACAAGATCTA
>DATNKA010000369.1:0-4745 GCA_035603655.1 Candidatus Acidiferrales bacterium
GGACCCCAACTGCACGGGCAATGGCACATGCCCTCTGGGACCGGGCGCGAATCCGGCGGTGATGACATTGTTTCAGCACTACCCCCACCCCAACTCTTCTGCCGTTGGCGACGGGCTTAACTTTCAGGGATTCACATTTCCCGCCTCAACTCCTGGGAGGCTGAACACGTTCGTCGCAAAGTTTGATTTCAATATCACGCAGAATCATCACCTGTTCGTGCGCGGCGGCCTGGTGGACGACAACAATGGGCTCGGACCACAATTTCCCGGCGAGCCCCAGAGCACGGTCGCGGTTAACAACAGCAAAGGGCTGATCGCCGGCTACACTGCCACGTTGCGCCCCACCCTGATAAACAATTTTCACTACGGATTCATTCGCCAGGGGGTTGGCAACATTGGCCAACTCACGCAGAACTTCACCGAATTCGGCAACGGGCCGGACTCCCTCAACGCCAATACTTTTACGACTACTTCCACCGTGCCAGTGCAGAACCTGACGGATGATTTGGCGTGGGTCAGAGGGAAACACACTCTTGGTTTTGGCGGCAACCTGCGCATCATTACCAACAACCGCAACTCGGACGCCAATTCCTTCTCCTTTGCCCGGTCCTATGACCTGTGGCTGAACCCCACAGCTTTTATCGCGGGAACTGGCAGCAGCCTTGATCCCAGCGCATTTGGTTTTCCTGCGGTCAACTCCAATTTCCAGACGGGCTATGACTGGCCGGTCATCGCCTTGACTGGGTTACTCGACTCTTCCTTCTCCAACTACAACATCACGAAGGAAGGGAATGCTCTGCCGAACGGGACGCCGGCCGAGCGTCATTTTCGGGCGCACGAATTCGAGACCTATGTCCAGGATTCCTGGAGAGTCACACCGCAACTGACGCTCACCTACGGAATCCGATACACGCTGTTGCAGCCACCCTACGAAACAACGGGAACTCAGGTGTCGCCATCGATCAGCCTGGAGAGTTTTCTCCAAAACCGGGGGAAAGCCATGTTGGCGGGGCAACCCTACAATCCTTCCATCAGTTACGTCCTTTCAGGCCAGGCGAACGGCAAGCCGCCTTATTGGAATTGGGACTACGGAAATGTTGCGCCTAGACTGGCATTTGCCTGGTCTCCGAAAGCCGACAGCGGATGGCGGCAACGCCTGTTTGGCGGGATAGGGAAGAGCTCGATCCGCGGCGGTTACGGCATTTACTACGATCACTTCGGCCAAGGGATCGTCGACAGCTTTGACCGCAACGGTTCCTTCGGGCTGACCACGACAATTCCAAATCCGATCGGCCAATATACGATCGATAACTCACCACGATTCAGTAGTAGCAACGCTATCCCGCCCGCGCTTATCGCAGCACCTCCAACTGGGAGTTTTCCGAAACTGGCTCCCAGCGGACTCCCCGACGGTGTCGCGAATTCCTGGGGCCTGGACGACAAGATGAAGACGCCCTACTCCCATGTGTTTGATTTCTCGATTAGCCGGGAACTGCTCAGCAGCTTTGTCCTGGACGTGGCTTACATCGGGCGGCTGGGACGCCGTCTTCTGCAGGAAGAAGACATGGCGATGCCTCAAGATCTTGTGGACAAGCAATCAGGGATGGATTACTTTGCCGCCGCAACTCTTCTCTCGAAGGCCGCCGCCGCCAACGTTCCCATACAAAGCTTGTCGAAGATTCCCTATTGGGAAAACATGTTCCCCGGCGCTGCAGGCGTATATGACGGGGCAGACTTTGGTGGCTGCACACCGGGAGGAGCCACGTTGCCCGGCAACTTCTCTCCGACAGCGACACAAGCCATGTATAGCTCGTACGCCTGTGCCCTGCACAATGAGACACTACCACTGATCTTTGCTGACGTACCCGGGGAGCTTGGTCTTGGTCCCAACCCTTGCTTCCCGGCCTGCTCCAAGCTCGGTCCCTATGCATATTTCAATCCGCAGTTCGCGTCGCTCTACTCCTGGCGAGGCGCTGGCACCAGTTCTTATAACGCGCTACAGGTAACGATCAGGCGGGGGATGACCCACGGCCTGCAGTGGGATTTCAACTACACCTACTCCCGGTCAATCGATATAGGATCCAACGCCGAGCGGGTTAATAATGTCGATGCTTACTATCAGGCCGACCAGATCATCAACTCCTGGTCGCCGGCACAGCTTCGGGGGGTATCGGACTTCGATACTACCCACCAGTTGAATACCAATTGGGTTTACCAGCTGCCCTTCGGACGGGGACGGCGGTTTGCCGGCTCTTCCAGCCGCTTACTGAACGCCATCGTCGGTGGCTGGCAGTGGTCCGGACTGGCCCGCTGGACCAGCGGCTTCCCCACCACGATTGAGACTTTCACCAGCTTTCCTACCGATTGGTACCTTCCATCAACCGCGATTCTGTCTGGCCCCAGACCGCAAACCGGTACTTTCCTGAACCAAAATGGCAATCCCGGTCTGTTCAAGGACCCAGTCGCCGCCCAGGGTGACTTTCGCTATTCTTTGCCCGGCGAGTCGGGACAACGCAATGAGCTGCGCGGGCCGGGCTACTTCGGAATCGACAGCGGCCTCAGCAAGTCGTGGCCTGTCACCGAATCGCAGAGCCTGAAGTTCAGCTGGGAGGTGTTCAACGTAACCAACGCAGTTCGATTCGACGTGGCGTCCCTGCCGCAGAATACGGGACAACTGGAACAGCCCGCCTCCGTGTTCGGCACCTATAACAGTACGTTGACGAAGCCGCGACTCATGCAATTCGCACTTCGATACAGCTTTTGATGAGTCTGCGATCGTCTTGTGGAGAAGAACGGAAACTCATGAAGGAGACGTGTCGGGTGGGACATCAACGGCTCCGTGCTCCAGTACAACTGGTGATGGATATGACGAACCCTGTATCGCAGGTGCTCAAATCATTACGCAGCACGAATGGTGCAACCTGGTGCCGTACGGCATGGACGAGCCGCAAGATCTGTCTCAGTGCAGCGTGCGGCCTCTCCCTGGTCGCGATCGTCTCACTGCTGGTCAACCCGGTAGCAGTCGCGATCCATGCGCAATCGCCTGCCCCTGACACCATTTTTATCGGTGAGATCCTCACCCTGGATCGGTCTCATCCCAAGGCCGAGGCCATGGCAGTCTCTGCTGGGCGGATCGTTGCGATTGGTTCCCGTTCCGAAGTGGACGCTCTTGCGACGAAGAACACCCTTAAGATCACAATCAACGGCGTCGCGCTTCCCGGCTTTGCTGATGCTCACATCCATGTCGCAGGCGTCGGTGAACAGCTTGAGAAGCTGAATCTCCGCGGTCTAACGAAAGCTGAGATATTGGCGAAGGTTGCAGAGGCCGCTGGCACATCTCCGAAAGGCTCATGGATAACTGGCGGGGGCTGGGACGAAGGTTTCTGGCATCCGGCAGTTTTTCCAACCGCGAAGGAACTCGACGCGGTCAGCGCTGACCACCCGGTTGCGCTCAGTCGCATCGATGGGCATTCTACGTGGATAAACTCGAAAGTGCTCGCTCTGGCCAAGATTGTCCGCAACACGCCTGATCCAGACGGCGGACTGATTCGGCGTGATAGTGCACACGAGCCAACGGGCATGCTGGTCGATCGCGCGCAGGAGTTGATCCGCCATGTCATACCTAAGACCACCCCCGCCCAACAGGAGCATCGCATACGCATTGCTCTGCAGCAGTTCTCGCGATGGGGACTCACCAGCGTCCACGACGCCGGAGTCGGTCTGGAGACTATTTCTATATATAAGGACCTGCTAAAGAGAGGGGAACTTCCGGTCAGGGTCTATGCAATGGCCAATGGCGAGGCGGCAATCACGCATTACCTCGCGAACGGCCCGGAATTCGACCTGGGGAATGGCATGTTGGCGGTCCGCAGCTTCAAGCTTTTCCTTGATGGTGCCCTCGGATCGAGAGGAGCCGAAATGACCGACGCATACTCGGATGCGCCACAGGAGCATGGCTTGGAATTGATGAAAGATACGGATCTCGAACGGGTTGTCCTGTCGGCGCGCCGGAAGGGGTTTCAGGTCAACACCCATGCCATCGGAGACCGCGCGGTTGGGCGTGCCCTCGATGCCTTCGAGAAAGCCGGCGTGACCCCGAATGACCGTTTCCGAATCGAGCATGCTTCCATGGTTACGAATGGGGATCTCTCGCTTTTTGCACGCCTTGGCGTCATCGCATCCATTCAGCCTGTTTTCGTGGGTGAGTACAGCCGGTGGGCTGACGACCGAGTTGGGCCATCCAGGGTCCATTGGGTACTTAGAACGCACGACTTGTTGAACGCCGGTGTGATCTTGGCCGCCGGAACGGACTACCCAGCTTCCGATTCAGGCTCGCCTCTCCACACCCTGTATTGTGCCGTGACGCGACAAGGTGCCGACGGGAAACCCGAAGGAGGCTGGTATAGCGACCAACGCATTGACGTTGACCAGGCGCTTCGCATGATGACCGCGGGTCCGGCGTACGCCGCTTTCCAGGAGAAAGATTCCGGAGCGCTGACGGTCGGGCGCTACGCGGATTTCACCGTAATTTCTGCGGACCCGTACAAGGTACCCAGCAATGACTTGAGGGCACTGGCAATCCGCATGACCGTGGTGGCTGGACACGTGACATTCGATTCCGCTGAGCACTGAAGGAATGGTCTTTTATCTTTATCCGTGGTCTCGGCCGCGGCGGAGCTTTTTCTTGACATCCCTTTTCGTGGAACTCGATCAGAATTGACCAGGGGGGCGCAGCTCCCGCAGGT
>DATNKA010000370.1:0-4034 GCA_035603655.1 Candidatus Acidiferrales bacterium
AAGGGGGATCACGAGACCGGCCCTCTTTATCTCGTGCATCGTGATGCCATCACTCCCGACGCGGAACTTGCCTACCACTGGTACAAAGCAGAGTCGGGCAGCGCGGCTTCGTTTCAGCAGCTGGTCGCGAGCGCCAATCTCTCCATTGAACTGGGAGCAACCACGGAGGGTTATGTGGTCTCAACCGACGTGAAAGGATCCTGGCGCCGCACGTACTACCGCGTTCTGCAACACTACTGCGGAGGCCCCCCAGCCAACCCCCGTATCCTAGTTGACCCCAAGGCCGACGCGAAACAGAAGGATGCCGAAAAGAAACAACAAGAAGCGGAATGGAAAGCTCAGGGATACGTCTTCGAAATCAAACACGATTCGTTCTGCGATTTTGGTACGCTCGAGTTCAGGTCCCACCTTGTCACCACAAGTGCCGATAATAATAATGTGATTCCGTTTTACATGTTACCCACCCTCGGCGGGCAGGACATCGACTCGCGGGTCAGCCTTCGCGGCTTCGAGAATTACCGCTTCCGGGCGCCCGACACCATGTTCGTGCAGGCAGAATATTCTCTCCCCGTGTACGACCCGTTCGCGCTCCTGCTCTTTTACGACGCCGGCAATGTGGGCAACACGCTCGGCGATCTTTCCTTCGCCCACCTGCGGCAGGACGGTGGCTTCGGGATAAATATTCGTGTCATGCGCATGACTCTCGCGCAGGTGTATTTGGCGGGTGGCCGAGGAGGTGGCCTTCATCCCGGCTTCAACCTTGCCAAGCAGTTCTAGTTCTTCGACCTGCAGCTCTATGCGCGTCCACTCCCGTGACCTTATACCAGGCGCGCCGGTCGATTTTGTGATCGTCAGCGCCGAGTGGACAAGAAACGACACAAACATTGGGCCCGCTGCACCCATTCCTGAGCCAGAAAGTCTCGTTTTGTTTGCGTCGAGGCTGCTCAGTTTTCCACTCGGGGCTAAGCTGATCTGCCGCAAGCAACGGAAGTAATCTTGGTCTATCCAGGCTTCAACCGGCGCGCTTTTTCCATTTAGAGAGCGGTTTTGTTAGACGTTCTAGCTAAGTTGCTCATGATCCCAGGCTCACAACGGATCATGAAAAGGTGCCGACGTGGAATCAATCACCTACGGCTATTTTCGATTTAGCTAGGGTCGTATACGGATTTTGAATGGTCGGCATATTCCATTGCCAAGAGACCGCTAAGCGTGGTGTGGGGCCGCCCGAATCGAAGATCCGGGAGAAGTGCCCCGGCTCTTCGTGGGAATGAATCGTGTCTAACTGGCCTTGCGCTCCTTCTGACCAGATATCCTCGTGCTCGTTTATCTTCATCGACTCCCACGTCTGACTTGGTTGTCAGCTTCTTCTTTCGCGAACCCGCATCTTTCCTGTATTCTGCCCACCAGCCATCAAACATTATGGGTTGGGGCATTTCACAACTGGGTTCGAAGATCGATCGTCGTGAAGAAGCGAGAGAAGCTCAACGTGGCGTTTGGATACGCTACAATCGAGAATGACTCCTCGAGTTGTAAAGGAGCTACGCTTGGCGGGACCCATCGTTGAATGTCTACAACTAAAGCTCCACGAGCAGATTGAGCGCACGGAGCATCTGATTCGATTGCTTCCTTCCGACAAAATCGGATGGGATCCGCGGCTTCTCCAAGGCTCGACTGACGTGGGCCATTTACTGGGCCATTTACTGGACTGCATGGCCGGATTCTGTGCCGTATTCCATGCTGCATTCCCACAGCAGCTAGGAGATTCCTCTGGGTTGCAATCATTGCCAGTAAATCACTTTTGCGGACCAGAGGAAGCGCTCAGTCGCATTCGACAGTATGTGGCGCATGTTGGGAACGGGTTTTATTTGTGCACGGACAACGATTTGCGTCGTATGGTCCCCTCCGTGTTTGTTCCTGAGGGTGAACCGCTAGCAACATTGTTGCTCGGGAATCTCGAGCACTTAATTAATCATAAGTATCAACTCTTCTTCTATTTGAAGCTCTTAGGTATTCCCGTCACGAGCCGGGACATTTATCAGTGGCGAGGAACTCCAGTTTACTGAAAAACGCAGCGCGCGTCCAGCCTAGCTCGCCTCAGTACCTAAGGAGTGAACACCTGATCGCCGCCGGTAAGCTTCGATTGCGTTTCTTGCGGTCATGGTGAGCCTGTGTGGAAGGTCGTCATACCGAAACCATCGGACTTCGCGCCTTTCCCGTGCTCACAGTTTCTTGCTTCGGCCGCCGATACCCGTCCCAAGTAAGCGGGCAAAAACCTAGTGCTGCCCCTCTGCTGGCAAGAGATGGTCGGTGACGAAGAGTCAAGAGATGGTCGGTGACGCGCATAGGCGAGCCGCTTCGGATCGACATCGGAACGCGTCAGCAGCAAGTCGATTCCGCGACGCAGGTCGACCACAGGTGTCATGGACGTCAAGCGGCTGCTACTGGTCGTGTTCGAAGAGATGGGCAGCGGCCAAGGCATCCTCTGCGGGTTTAGTTGCTGTCTCTGCTGCTAAGGCGACAGCGAGGAAGACGGTTAGAAACTGATCTGGTAACGCATTTCTGTCTCCGGTCCCGTACACGGCCTTAAGGCGAGCGTGTTCAACAATGTTTCATGTTTACGTTCCGTGAATATGGACAAACAATGAGCGTCCAAACCAACCAGCCCTCACCGAGTTGCGCGAGTTTCAGCAGGACTTCGCGTCCTGGACAGGCGATGCGCTGAGGATTAGGAAAGTCTTCGTGCACGACCCTGTCAAATGCGTCGAGCAGTTCTTTTTCCGAATCCATTCTGCACGCCCGGGTCGATCATGGAGCCCAAGCCCATCTGACATGTTGCCCAGAGCAGAATCCCACGATCCATGATCGCTGTCGATGAAAATCTTTGTGGCATTCGCCTTCCGGCGCTGCGGGGAGATATTGTGTGTGATGTGTCAACCGTCAGCCTGGTGCTGGCGGGTCTCGATGCTGACTTATATGCCGGGAGCCAATACGGTGCGGCCCGGCCGCTGACTTGTATTTCAGTCTTTCTCTTCCGTTGTGCGAGCCAGTATGGCGTCCTTGAACGTGAGGGCAACGGTTGGTCCCCTCCGAACATTAATCACCAGTGCGGGTCGGAAACACGCCAAGCAGGAGCCACCCTTGTGCCGAACGCTCGGATAGACAATACCGGGAGAACCCTCTTTTAGAAGTCCTCGTGCCAGGCGTTGCGAATTCTGATAGCTGTCCGGATCGAGGCACTTCGCAAATTCGTTCTCACCTCGAATGTCATGGAAATCAGCTCGGAAGTCAGCAAGATAATCGGCATAGGTCACCACTTCCTCGTCCTGCCAATTGATTTCCTGCAATTCTTGGGCTTTGTGAAAAGCCACTTCAGCCTGAGAAGTTTCCAGAGCGAAGGCTGCGTACCACGCACCGCGATCTGCCTGATTGAATCGGCTGCCCATAGGGTGCGCGTGAGTGAAGGCAGCGTTAACGATGTGCGCGTAGGATATGCCAAATAAAAGTTCATGAACACTGATGCCGGGCAGGAGACCCGCTTCACCGAGCAATCGATCGTTGGTTGTGGCCTCAAGCTCGAGTAGGCGATCCAGATCTTCATCGTCTACGGTTAGGCGAGCCAAAACGCTCTCGCCCTCGCCAATGTATTTGGTTGGGATGAGGCGATGTGTATCGTCCCGTCGCAGAGCCGTCGTGCCGGGCAGCTTCAACGACCGCCTCTGCGTGCGTCGACTAGCTGACGCACCCGCAGCATGGCGGGAACGCCACCCTTCGTCATATACGTCAGCGGCGTTTCTCCTCCGAATATCGGATTGGTGTTCGGCAAGGAGATCCACGCGTCGGCTAACCGTTCGCTGTACAGGATATTCAAGGCTTTGAATATCCCCAGGGCTAGAGAAACTCGCGTGAGCTGGTCCTGGTCGAGCTTCTTTGTTTTGCCTCCCTTGAGATGATAGAAGGCTCCATTTGAAATTCCCCCCAATAGCTGCCGGGCATCCTCGTCCCGCAGTTTCCAGGAGCGTGTGAGCTTGAAGAAT
>DATNKA010000371.1:0-9175 GCA_035603655.1 Candidatus Acidiferrales bacterium
ATGTCCATGAGCACGATATCGGGATGTGTGCGATCAAACTCACTGATCGCGGTCAGGCCGTCCCCGGCCTCGGCTGCCACCTGCCCGCCAAAGGTTTCGATCATGCGGGCCAGATTCTTGCGCGCGAAGACGGAATCGTCCACGATCAAGTAGCGAACCGGCTGCCCGTCCTTGCTGCGTTTTACTGGTGCAAACTGTTCCATAGCAATCTCCCTTTCCAATTTCATCATGACGGTCTAAAGCCGGACAGATGACCGAAGTCACCAAACTGTCAGCAGTTTTGCCGGCAACTCATTTCAGCGGGCAGCGCGCAGAGCTTGTTCCGCCCCACCGCTGTTCCCATGGCCGCGAACACACAGAGCCTGCAGTGTGGACGAAAGCACATCCAAGGCCACGACCCTGGTGGCGTACCCGCGTTCAATGGCGGCTTTGGGCATGCCGAACACCACACAGGACTCTTCGCTCTGCGCAATGGTCATACCGCCCGCTTTTTTCACCGCACCTAGCCCTTGGGCACCGTCGTCGCCCATTCCGGTCATCAGAACAGCAATGCCGGAGCGCCCGAACTCCTGTGCCAGGCTGTGGAATAAAACATCCACGCTGGGACGGTGGCCATTGACCGCCGCATCCTCATTGAGCACTACGACGTCCCCCTTGGCCAGCCGTTTCACGGTCATGTGCCGGTTTCCCGGGCAAATCAGAACGCGCCCTGCCTCGAGCACGTCTCCTGATTGAGCTTCTTTCACTCGCAAGGCGCTCAACTCGTCGAGCCGGCGGGCAAACATTTCGGTGAAGCCCGACGGCATGTGCTGCACCACCAGAATCGTGCCCGGAAAGTCTGGTGGCTGTTGTGCCAGCAGGAACTCAAGGGCCTGCGGACCACCGGTGGAGATTCCGATTGCCACTGTCTTGGAAGGTACCGGCGCGAATTTCCCCGCCGCAATCTTTTCCGGTCGGGGCGGCATTCCGAGCAGCGTCCCGGGGCGGACCACCTTGCAATCAGCAGCGGCTTTGATTTTCGCGATCAGCTCACGTGCGGCATCCGCCATGTGCGCCCCGGCATCCTGCGGCTTGGTAACGAAATCGAAGGCGCCCAAACCCAGCGCCTTGAAAGTGATGGAAGCGCCTTCAATGGAATGCGAGCTGACCACAATCACCGGTAAGGGATTCCGCCGCATGATCTCTTTTAGGGTATCGATGCCATTCATGCCCGGCATCTGGAGATCGAGCGTGATCACGTTGGGCTTCAACTCTTCAATCTTTTTCAGGCAGAAGTTTCCATCCATAGCGGTGCCCACCACCTCGATGGATTGATCCGCCTCGAGCATCCGCGGGATGAGCTTTCGCATCAAGGCAGAATCATCCACCACCAGCACACGCACCTTATTCACGCTCATGGCTGGCCTCCCGCGGCACTCAAAGTCAGGCGCGCCCGGTCGGCATGGTTTAGTAAGAGTCCAGAGTTGCTCAGGCCAGCCTTTTCGGGACTGGACCGCGAGACGTGCTCCACCACAGCGAGTAAATTCAGAATCAATACCACTTTTCCATCTCCTAGGATCGAAGCACCATTTACCAGGTCGGTCGAAAATGTCTGATCGTCCAAAGCCTTTATCACCAACTCCTCTTCTCCTTCCAAAGCATCGACGATCAGGCCATATTTCTTCTCCCCCACGGTGATCACCAGCACAAAGAGCTTGTTGGATTTTCGGTCACCCTCAACTGCGCCTCGGCGTCCCAGGCGCAGCAGGGGAAGCACCTGATTGCGCAATTGCAGAACTTCGTAATTATCGACCTGGTGTACTTCGGCTTCCGTGGTGCGGGCGATCTGGTTCACAGCATTCAACGGAATGGCGTACAAGCGCTGTTCCACCCAGAACATCAGAGCCTTGATGATGGCCAGCGTGAGTGGCAGTTTAAGCCGGAAAGTTGTGCCCCGGCCGGGATGAGTTTCGATATGGATCGTAGCCTTAAGCCGGTGAAGAACGCTTTGCACCACATCCATTCCGACGCCCCGGCCGGAAACTTCCGTGACTACCTCTGCCGTACTGAATCCTGGCCGGAAGATGAGTTCGAGCGCCTCGGGGTCGCTCATACGGGACGCTTCTTCCGGGGTAATCAATCCCAGCTCGGTGCCCTTGGCGCGTATCTTCTGGGCATCAATGCCGCGCCCATCGTCGCTGATCTCGACCACAACCTGATTGCCCTGATGAAGAGCATGCAGCCGGATCTTTCCATGCGGCGGCTTGCCCAGGCTCCGGCGCTGCTCGGGCGGCTCAATGCCGTGACTGACCGCGTTCCTCACCAGATGCGTGAGCGGCTCGGCGATGGCGTCGAGAATACCTTTATCCAGGTCGGTCTCCTGCCCGCTGAGTTCCAGATCCACTTCCCGCTCGCACTGCCGAGCCACGTCGCGGACGATACGCGGAAAGCGCCGGAACAACTGATCCACTGGTACCATGCGAATCTTCATTACCGAGCGTTGCAGATCGTTCAACACCCGCGCCTGAAAGGCCATAGCATCGGCAAACTTGCCCCGCAACGCCTCCTTGGGATAATGCTTTGAAAACTCATTCAACGCTTGCTGGAGCATTGACTTGCCGATGATGAGCTCACCCACGAGGTTCAGGACGTTGTCAATACGTCCCGCATCCACCCGCAAGATGTTTTCTGGCGTCGCTGGCGTCGCTGGTTCTGACGTCGAAGTGTAGGCATCAAGCTGGGAGGATTTCGCCTCAAAGGTCGCCGCCGGGCTTGGGCCGAGCGGAGCCTGGTTTGCCGGAGTAGTGTCCGCCGGAACAGTCTCTGCCGCAACAATGTTGGTCGGAGCACCGACCGATGCTGGCAAGGCCGCTGCAACGGGCATTGCGGCATCGCCCAGTGTCGCAGAGGACTTCGCCGGCTTGGCGGCTGCGATCAAAATCACGCTGGCCTCGCCCGCAATTGTCGGAATGCGACTCTTGGTCGCAATCTGCTCCTCCGACTGGGAGCTGCCAACAACGAACTCCACCTGCTTGGTTGCGGCTGGGGAGTTTGCGTCGGGCCGCACCACCAGTACCTGACCGACCCGGCTGAGAGCGTTCTGAATCAGTTGCCGCGCCGCGATCGGCATGGCACAGTGCGGGTCGATTTTCACCACGACGTCGTAGAGTGCAAGACCGGCGGCCTGCGCCTGGGCCATGGCTTGCTTTTCGGAATCCGTCCAGTGTTTGCCAGGTTCCACGATGGCTTCGGCGACTCTTTTCTTGCGGCGCAATTTCTTGGCAGCAGGCGCCGAGGTCAGTTCTTTGATTCTGTTGCGCAGCGGGTCGCTGGCCGGTATCGGGCCTCCGCTGTGATAGGCCGCAAGCATGGCGGTAAAAACATCAGCAGCTGCAAAGGCGATCTCCGCCAAAGCCCCGTGGGCGGCGGCTGTTTCGAGAGAGAGTGCGTCCTCAAACTGGTGCGCCAGTTCGCTCAACTCCCGCAGCCCGCAAGCCGCCGAGTCGCCCTTCAGGGTGTGCACCGTCCGCCGGATGGAACGCACAATCTCCTCATCGCCGGGATTTTTTTCCAGCTTCAGAGATTCTTCGTTCAGCGCCTGCAGCAGCTCCTGCGAGGTCTCAAAGAAAAGCTCCCGCAGTTCCGCTCCACGCTCGTCGGCTGAATCGCTCACTCTCGCACCTCGAGACGTTGGTAAGCGGTACCACTGTCGCGATGCACCATTTGGAATTTGTCGGTGAGGCCCAGCAGGCTTTCCGCATGGCCTACAAACAGGTACCCGCCGGGATTCAAGCAGCGGTAAAACTTTTCCACCAGCCGTTTCTGTTCCGCCACGTCAAAGTACATCATTACGTTGCGGCAGAAGATCACGTCGTTGCGCTGCGGCAGATATTCCGTCTTCAGGTTATGAAAGTCGAAGTGAACCATCTCTTTCAACGCCTTCTTGACCGCATAGCGCTCGCCGACTTTATCGAAATAACGCAAACGGAATCCGTAATCCACGGTGCTCATCTGGTGATCGTTGTAGGCTCCTTCTTGCCCGGTGCGCAGCACGGTGTAACTGATATCGCTGGCCAGAATTTCCACCCGCCAGGGAGGCGGAATCAGCGGCTTGGGTAGCGCTATCTCCACCGGCAATGGATTGCGCAGGTAGTAGTAAGCCAGAGAGTCCACCGACATCATGGCCAGGGTGTAGGCTTCCTGCCCGGTCGAGCATCCCGCGCTCCATATCCGAATGGAATATTCTCGGTGAGCCTGCTTATGCTTCAGCATTTCTTCCAAAACATGTTTCTGAAACAAGTCCAATTGCGCCTTGTGCCGGAAGAAACTCGTCTCGTTTACGGTAAGATTTTCCACCAGCTTGGCCAGTTCCGCCTTGCCTTCATGGCTGATTAGCAGACGGTAATAGGCGTAGAACGAATCGACGTGGCACTCCTTCAACCGCCGTAGCAGGCGGTCCTGCAGGAAGTGCGTGCGCCGCTCGTCGAAGTGCATGCCGCACTCCTGATACACCAGCGCCTGCAGAAGCTTGAGTTCGGCCTCCGTCAAGATGGGAGCTGGTGCCGCTCCGAATGTGCTCATTCTGCTTCCTGTCCCCGGCGTCCGAAGCTCACTCCGCCTCCCGGAAATACTTCATAATGCGCACCCGCATTCCTTCTCTTATCTGCTTCTCTTATCTGCTTCTCTTACTTGGCCGCAGCTCCCCGCGCATCCGCCTTGGCTGCCTTGCTCTCCGCTTTTCCGCTCTCCTGCAGCAGGCTGGCCGGGGCCAGCAGCTTGGTCATGTCAAGCAAAACGATCAGACGGCCTCGAACTTTCCCCAATCCCGTGACACAGTTCAGCCCGCCTTCCTGAAAGACAGCCGGCGGCGCTTCAACATCTTCAATCGGAATCTTCACCACTTCGGAAGCCGAGTCGACGATGAGTCCAGCCAGCCTTCCGGAGTGCTCTACCACGAGAATCCGGTTCCGTTTCTTGAGTTCGACCTGCTTTTGACCAAAACGTTTGCGCAAATCCATTACCGAGACGATCTTTCCTCGAAGGTTAATCACGCCCTCCAGATAATCGGGCGCATCGGGGACGGCAGTGATCTCCGGCACGCGCACGATTTCATGCAACGAAGTAATCGGCACGCCATAGGTCTCGCGCCCGATCTGGAAGCCTACGATATGGAGTTCGCGACTCATCGTTGGTTCAGATATCTCCCGATAATGCGATTAGTAACGCGAGCCAGCGGTAGCCCGTCGCGCGTTCTGCGGCCTGTCGTCGGACGAAGAGAGCCGCGGCGCTGAAGACTCATCCAGCGCGAAGCGGTCCATAAACTCGAGCAATCCGCGGGACATCTTCGACATCTGCTCCGCCGACGCCGCCAGTTCGGTCGATCCCGAAGTCGACTGCTGCACCAGTTCGCGCATCCGCTCCATGGCTTTCACCACGGCCTGCGCTCCTGAAGCCTGCTCTTCCACCGCTGAGCTTATTTCGTGGGTAATTTCGTTCAGCCGCGTGGTTGCACGTGCGATCTGCGACGAGCCGTGGGATTGTTCGTTGGTGGCGGCGCCGATCTCCTGCGCAAACTTGTAAACTTCGGTGACCACATTCGAGATCTTGCGCAGCGCCCCGTTGAGTTCCCCGCCAAGATCGAGCCCTTCGTTCACAATGCCGGTGGAGCGATCCATGTTTTCCACGGCCTTGCGGGCCTCTTTCTGAATGCTCTGAATGAGTTCGGAAATCTCCTTGGTCGACTGGGCCGACTTTTCTGCCAGCTTGCGAACTTCGTCTGCCACCACGGCAAAGCCCAGCCCATGTTCGCCAGCACGCGCCGCCTCGATGGCCGCGTTCAGCGCCAGCAAGTTGGTTTGCTCCGCCAGATCGTCGATCACCTCGATGATTTTTCCAATATCATCGGCCCGCTGGCCCAGTGCACCGATGATTTCTCCCGAACTGGTGATGGTCGCATTGATGCGGTTCAGCCCGTCGGTCGCCTTCTCCATGGTGGTAATACCGCTGTGCACTTCTTCGCGCGAGCGGTTCGAAATGTCGAGCAGCACCTTGGCCGTGTCAGCCACGCGCTGGATGGAAGCCACCATTTGATCGATGGACGCCGAAGTCTCGCTCACGCTGGAAGCTTGCACCTGCGTGCTCTTCACCATGTTCTGCACGTTCACGCTCATCTCGTGCATGGTACTGGTTACTTCATCGATAGCGGACGACGCTTGCAGCCCGATCTTGGCCGAATCGTCGGATGCGTTCGCCACTTGCCCTGAGGCAGTGGCAACTTGTGAAGAAGCGTCGCGCACGCTGCGCACCAGGCGAGCCAGACCTTCCACCATGCGGGCGAAAGCGTTGCCCAGCGTGTCGTGGGCGGAGCGTGGTTTCACCTCCACCGTAAGATCTCCACCCGCGATCGACTCCGAAACTCCCGCCATCTCTTTCAGATAGCTGACCATCTTGGCGAAGGTGCGCGCCAGTTCTCCGATTTCGTCCTGCCGATTCACGTCGATGCTGTGTTCCAGATCGCCGGTGTCGCCAATCTGGCGCGAGACCGTCATCAGATTGGTCAGCGGTTCAGTGATCGATTTGGCAGTGGTGAACGCAACCACAACACCCAGCCCCAAAGCGACTAGAGTGCTGACGATGGCGGCCATAACCGTCCAAGTGCTTGCGGTTTCATCGGACTTGCGACGAGCTTCGACCAGCTTGCGATTTTCTCCTTCCGCCTGATCGAGTGCGTCCGTCGAATTCTTCACCCATGAGGAAGCGTCTTTCTGAAGGTAATAGATCTGCAATTCGGCGACGGTGGCATTCCCCGAGTCGACATCCTTCCGTTTGTCGATCAGAGGTTGAGCAAACTCCTTGCCCCAGGACTGCTCCAGTTGTTGCACCCGGTCCAGCGCCGAGCGCTCCTGCTCCGAGTTCGCCAGATTCTTGCCTTGCTGCAATTTATCGGCGAGCATTCGCAGGCCTTCGTTCATCCGGTCGACTTCGCGGCTGTCGCCGCTGAGCAGGTAGTTGCTCAGATACAGGCGATCCTGCATCATCTGGAAGCGCACTTCATTGGTTGCGTCCGCTAACTCCCGCGAAGCCGTGGCCGCCGCCTTGGCCGCATGCTCTCGCTGCACCGCCAATAGATTCACCAGGAACAGCACTACCACCATGCTGAGGATGATTCCGAAATTTAGATAGAGCTTCTTGCCAATCGTCATGCCGTATCCTCCGGCCGCCTGTCTGCCCTCATGACTACTGATGAGGTTCGAACTTGAAATCCACCACGCCCGTACTCTCCGCGGACGTCGGCTCAAAGCGCCACTTCCTGACGGCATCGAGCGCTGCGTTCGCCAAAACTGGATGCCCGCCCACAACTTTTGCGTCCTTCACCGTCCCGTTCGCGGCCACTACAACTTGCACCTTTACCGTTCCGGTGATGTTCATCTTGCGCGCTAATTCTGGATACACGGGCTGCACTCTGGTCTTAGCCCGGCGCACGATTTCGTTTTCCGGATCCTGAGCTCGGACCCCGTATGTGCCCACACCTGCTACCAGCGCAACTACGGCTGTCAACAACACTCCCGTCCGTCGCAAAGACACAATCCCTCCTGGCCAATAATCCTGGTGATCCCTTCCGAGCAAAGCCGGGGCCACGCGTGACATTGCGATGAAACCAAAGTCACGTTGAGATATTTGCCTTGAAGAACCAAAGACTTAACGGAGGCCTGCCGGGTTTTGCCGGAGTCCGAGCCAAGCCATCGCCGCGTCTCATTCGTTCTGTCTCGCTCAGCGAGATTCTCAAACTGAGAGGCCGCATGCCTTTATTCCCGAGATTTCACAGTTAGGCACCTCGTTCGCCCATTTCACTTGACTCAAATTGAGATGACAGATATTTTTCCATTAGATTCAATCACTTGTGAGAATCGTCTAAATACCTCATCGGCAAACGGTGATGCTCTGAACATAGCTGAAGGCAATTCGACGCCGTCACCGGAAGGCCGAGCCCACGTTGATTCCGACGACGCCTTTCAAAAACTCCTTCTGCGCATTGCCGCGAAAGCGGCAGAACGCTCCGACGCAAATTCTCTGATTCAACTTTTCTGCCGCATCACCTGCGAGTTCTTCGACTGCACCGGGGTCTATTTCTGGCGGCGTCTTATTGGCGACGAACTCGTGGGCGAACAGGCCGACGGCAAACTGGCGGAACGTTTCATAGGACTTCGCCTGCTTCCTCATCAAAGCGCTGTTACCGCAGAGGCGGTCCGCACGCGGCGCACTACTTTCGTCAATCACGTACAGTCCTCTGCCGTCCCTGCGCTGCGGGAATTCGAGGCGCGGTCCCTTATGGCCGCACCTCTGGTGGTCTTCGATGAAGTCATCGGCGCCGTGACCTTCTTACATGACTCCGAAGATGAGTTTTTTAATGAAGATCTTTCCGCCAAGGCCACCATCCTTGCCGGACAACTGGGCAGCCTGCTCGAAGCGACCCGAATGGTCGAAGTTTCGCGCGAGGAGCACCGCCGCGCCGAGATACTGACCGAGGTAGCCACTGCGCTGCACGGAACCGCCGACGTCGACACCGTCATCGAGGCTCTCGCCGACCGCCTCCGCCTGCTGCTGCGAACTCGTCTGGTCTCAGTTCTTCTGCGCCGCGAGGGACCTTTTGAGCTGCGCGCGGTCTCGGCAGAAACCCCGCAACTGGCCAATTCTTTTCGTGCTCGCCATGACCGCCAGACCATTCGCTTTGCCGCCGATCTGGCACAACGCGCCGTCTCCGCCGGAGAGGTCATCACCATCTCGGTCAGCAGCGATCAACACTCGCTGGGCAGCGTAATTTCTGCCGGCATGCTGATTGCCGCTCCTTTCCGCACTTCTCGCAGCGAGGGAGCAATTCTGGTCTATCCTCGCTCCACCGGTGCCTTCACCGCCGAGGAGAGATCGTTGGTGTCCGTCATCGCCGGCTTCGGCGCTGTCGCACTGGCTCATGCAGAACTCTGTTCTACCGCGCAGGGCCAGGCTCGCGAACTCCACCAGTTGCTGGAGATTTCTTCCGAACTCAGTTCCAGTGGGGATCTTGATCATTTTCTACAGGCTTTCGTCGTTCGCGCCGCCGATTTCCTCGCCTTCGGACGTTGCTTCATCGCTCTCCTTGAGGACGGCCAATTTCACGTACGCCATAGTGTCAGTCGCGGCCAGTCGCAGCGCGTCGATA